>CAURHZ010000072.1:0-6627 GCA_963524345.1 uncultured Streptococcus sp. | reverse complement strand
AATAACTGCGAATACAATTCAAAACCAACAGAATCAATGAAACCAGACTGGGATTTTCCTAGGAGATTTCCTGCTCCGCGAATCGAAAGATCTCGCATTGCAATCTTAAATCCAGAGCCCAATTCTGTAAATCCTTTAATCGCTTCTAATCTCTTCTCGGAGACTTCACTGATTGATTTTTCTGGACGATACATAAGATAAGCATAAGCAATGCGATTACTACGACCGACTCTTCCTCTTAACTGATACAAGGTTGACAAGCCCATATGGTCCGCATTTTCAATAAATAAAGTATTGGCATTTGGAATGTCCACCCCTGTCTCAATAATGGTAGTTGTCACCAAAATATCATACTGACCTTCAATGAAATCCAGTAGAGTATTTTCTAACTGAATCTCACTCATTTGCCCATGAACATAACCAATCGAAGCCTCTGGAATCAACTCCTGTAATTCGGAAACCTTCTGATCAATCGTGTCAACTTTATTGTAAAGATAGTAAACTTGACCTCCACGCTCCATTTCACGCAAGACAGCATCACGAATCACACTATCATTCTTTTCTAAGACATAGGTTTGCACTGGATAACGATTAGTCGGCGGAGTTTCAATAACAGACAAATCTCTGATTCCCAGCATAGACATGTGAAGGGTACGAGGAATTGGCGTTGCTGTCAAGGTCAGGACATCTACTTGTTTTTTCAGTTCTTTCAAGGTTTCCTTATGCTTGACACCAAATCGCTGTTCCTCATCAATAATCATCAAGCCCAAATCAGCAAACACAACATCTTTTGACAAAACACGATGTGTTCCAATTAAAATATCAACTTGACCCTTTTTCAATTTTTCAAGTGTTTCAATCTGCTCTTTTTTACTTCTAAAGCGACTCAACACATCAATATTAACTGCAAAATTTTGGAATCGTTCCTTAAAATTCGTATAGTGCTGTTGCGCTAAAACCGTCGTCGGAACTAGAACGACAACCTGTTTGTGATCATTGACTGCCTTAAAGGCTGCACGCATAGCAACTTCAGTCTTTCCAAAACCAACATCCCCAACTAAAAGTCGATCCATTGGTTGAGAAGCCTGCATATCTCTCTTGATTTCCTCAACACTACGAAGTTGATCATCCGTTTCAACATAAGGGAAGGCATCATCAAAAGCGTGTTGATCCTCATCATCAGCTGAGAAAGCAAAACCCTTCAACTGGCTGCGTTCAGAATAAAGTTTGATTAAATCGTCAGCTATATCCTCTACCTGGTTCTTAACTTTTTGCTTGGCTTTTTTGAAATGACCATCATTTAATTTATTGAGTTTAGGTGCTTTACCGTCACTTGAAACGTATTTGGAAAGTAGATGAATCTGCTCTACTGGTATGGAAATTTGATCCCCATTTTGATACTGGACACTTACATAATCGCGGTGAATTCCCTTAATTTCAATTGTTTCAATTCCTAGATATTGACCAATCCCATGGATATGGTGAACAACATAATCTCCTTTTTCAAGTTCATTGTAATCTTTTAATCTCTCTGCGTTTGAAACATGTTGTCTTCGAAAACGACGTTTCAATTTCTTTTGAAAAATCTCATGTTCAGTTATCAATAAAACCTTTTCATCAACAAAATGAAAACCATGTCTGAGATTACCCTCGATTAAGTTTACAGATTCTTTACAAATACTTGACTTATCTCTGGAATCCAATTTAATCTGATATTCCTCTAAAACATCCTCCAATGTTTTACTTCCCATTGAATTGCTAGACTGCAGGATAATAGTATAATCCATTTTTTTGTATCGCTCAATTTCTTCTTTTAGAAAAGAAAATTGATTGAAAAACTCCTGCATAGGATATTGATTAAATTGATAAATTTGGTCAAACTTGAGATTTCCTAACCCCTTTTGCAGATTAGAGAAAAAGGTTACCGGACTCTGTTTTTTATAGATTTGCTCTGTATCAGCAAAATACTGCATCTCAGAAAATGCTTTACTATTCTGTAAATCTTCTGTAAAGTATTGTGCTAACTCCCTTTCAAAGACTTCATACTGATTCATCAATTTCTGATAATCATCAAAGAATACTGGGGTATCTTTTTCAATATAGTCAAAAACAGTCCATGATTTCTCATAACACAAAGATAAAAATTTCCGAGAATCTGAATGTACTTGTCTTTGATGAAAACCTGAAAGAATTTCTTCTAGGTAGGATTTCAGAATCGGCGATAGAGTTTTTGAAATTTGTTTTTCTAAAGCTGACTGTCCTCGCTGATAATCCTTTTCTCTCAAAAGTATGTCGCTAGCTGGAAAGATGGTGAGTTCTGTCTGATTTTCTTTCGATAATTGTGTTTCTACTTCAAATGACCTAATACCATCAATTTCATCACCAAAAAACTCAATTCGGCAAGGTTCTAACTGGGATATTTCAAAAATATCTAAAATATCTCCTTGCAGACTAAATTCGCCCTGAGTTTGTACTTGAGTAACTTTTCGATAGCCTATTTCCTTTAACTGATGGATAAGCACGTGTTGGTCATATTCTTCACCAACTGTTATTTTTACAATACTATCTTTAAATGCAGTCGGAGAGGGTAAAATCAATCGACTTGCTGCGATATTACAAACTAAAATTCCTCTCTTAGATGAATCAGTCAAAAAACGCAAGGCTTCAACCCGTGAAATGATTTTTTCTTGTGAAGACATCAAAAACTCGACCATAGGGGAGTCATCTACCAAAAATGGATAGACAAGTTCCTCACCCAAGATAGAGATAAGATCACTAATAAGACCTTCTGCTTCTCCATAAGTTGATGTCAATAAAACAATCTTATCTTCTTTCTTCAAACTACTAGCGATTGCTAAAGCTTTTGTAGAAGTTGACAAACCTAACATTAATTGTCTTTTCTTATCTGTCAGATTTTGATGCCATTTTTTAATCTGATCATTTTCTGAGAATAAATCTAATAAGGATACCATTTATCCGTTATACCTCTGCATCGTTTTTTCAAAATTTTTCTCTTGTAAATAGTGATTTACAGCATCGTCAACCTTGTCAATAGACTGTAAAATACCAATATAATCATCCTTGTCAAAGGTACTCAAAACATGCTTAACAACTGATATGCCATTTTTAGGTCTTCCGATTCCAATCTTAACACGATTAAAGGTCTGAGTTCCTATATGTTGAATAATAGACTTGATGCCATTATGACCACCTGCTGAGCCTTTTGCTCTTAAACGAATCTTTCCAACTTCCATGTCAAGATCGTCGTAAATGATGAGTAAATCTTCAATATCCAAACCATAGTAAGTCAATAAAGCATGAACAGCTTTCCCACTTTCATTCATAAATGTCGTTGGTTTGACAAGATAAATTTTTTCACCATTGAGGAAAAAAGATGCTAGATCAGCTTGAAATATCTTATCGTGTGTAAAAGTGAGATTCTGTTTCTTCGCTAGTTGGTCAATCAACATAAAACCAACATTGTGTTTTGTTTCAAAATATTTATCTCCTGGATTTCCCAAGCCTACAAGTAATTTTGTCATTTATTTTTCCTTTCAAAAGCCAAAAGGGTTGGAATTTTTTTCCAACCTAATTGATACTATTCATTAAATTTTTTAGACATTAAAGCGGAATTCCATGATATCGCCGTCTTGGACGATATATTCTTTTCCTTCTTCACGCAAGCGTCCAGCTTCTTTTACAGCTTTTTCAGAACCGTATTTCACTAGATCCTCATATGACATGGTAACTGCACGAATAAAGCCTTTTTCAAAGTCTGAGTGGATAATACCAGCTGCTTGAGGAGCTTTCATACCACGTTTAAAGGTCCAAGCGCGAACTTCTTTTTCACCAGCTGTGAAGTAAGTTCCAAGTCCAAGTAAGTGATAAGCTGCGCGAGTCAACTTGTCAACGCCTGATTCTGTCAACCCAAGTGCTTCAAGAAATTCTTGCTTATCTTCATCATCTAACTCAGAAATTTCTTCCTCAGCACGCGCAGAAATAACTACTACTTCAGCATTTTCTGTTGCTGCAAATTCACGAATTTGTTTGACATAGTCGATAGAATCTGGATCTGAAACCACATCCTCATCTACATTGGCAACATAAAGAACTGGTTTAGTTGTCAAAAGGAAGAGACCTTTGACAACTTTTTGTTCTTCATCTGTAAATTCGATGGTGCGAGCTGATTTTCCATCTTCAAGTACTGGTTTAATCTTTTGAAGAACATTAAATTCTGCTACTGATTCTTTATCTTTTTGCGTACGTGCCATCTTTTCTACACGCGCATATCGTTTATTAACCGATTCTAAGTCAGCAAGAATCAATTCCAGGTTAATGGTGTCAATATCTGCAAGTGGATCCACAAAGGCATCTTCACGTCCTTGCTCACGCATTACATTTTCATCATCAAAAGCACGAACTACGTGAACAATCGCATCTACTTCACGAATATTGGCCAAGAATTTATTTCCTAGCCCTTCTCCTTTTGAGGCTCCTTTTACAATCCCTGCAATATCTGTAAATTCAAATGTTGTTGGCACTGTCTTTTTAGGAGTGATCATTTCAGTTAGTTTTTGTAGGCGTTCATCTGGAACTTCCACCATTCCAACGTTTGGATCAATAGTCGCAAATGGGTAGTTCGCTGCCTCTGCTCCTGCTTTTGTAATTGCATTAAATAGTGTTGATTTACCAACGTTTGGCAAACCAACGATACCTGCTGTTAAAGCCATATTTTTTCATTCTCCGTTTTCATTTCAATCCCTAATATTATAACACAAAAAGGGAAAACTTGCTAACCCTCTAACTAAGGCTTCTTAGTCAATAATTTTATTCATTTTTCGATCAAAATCATAGCGTCCCATCATGACAACATGGTCACAATTGCTACATTTGATTTTGATATCTGCTCCTACACGTGTAATTTCCCAACGATTAGCCTTTTTACCAGTCGACTTGATGATACAAGCGTGTGGTTTTTTCATTTCAACAAAATTTCCAACTTGATACATACTACTCTCCTTTTCTTTTTCGATTATATCATAAAAGAGGCGAGCTAAGCTCAACCTCTTTCACTTAATTTGTACGGACTGGTGTAATGAGCTGCATGAAGTCCTCGTCAGTATCTGCTGGCACAAGAGTAAATGGACGAACAGCTGAGATAAAGCTAATGGTCACCTTTTCGCTATTTAAAGCTTTAAGAGAATCAATCAAGTAAGTTGGGTTGAAACTAATGGTCAAATCTTCACCAGTAACCTGCTCTGTATCGATTTCTTCGTTTACTTTACCAACTTCTGGAGAGTGAACATGGGCGCTAACAACCCCATCTTTAATTTCAAGCTTCACAGTACCATTTTGAGTCGCACTTGATAAAAGGCGAGCACGTTCCATTGACTGACGTAAGTTTACCACATCAAAAGTAATTGTAGTGTTAAAGTCCGTTGGAATCAAGCGATCTGTATCAGGATAGTTACCTTCTAACAAACGAGTATAGAAGCTAATATTTTCACTTCTAAATAGGATTTGGTTGTTGGCAAAGAAAATCTCTACAGTTTCAATATTGTCTGTAAATACTGCTGAAAATTCACGTAGAGAACGGCTAGGAATAACGACATCAAAATCATCACTATTTTTCTCAAGAGTTAATTTTTTCTGGCTTAGACGATGAGAGTCTGTCGCAACTGTTTTTAGCTCTTTGTGTTGGCTCAATACGAAGTGAACACCTGTCAAAATTGGACGACTCTCTTGTGTACTTGCAGCAAAAGCTGTTTCATTGATAATTTTCTTGAGTAATTTTGTTTCAAGAACCAAAGGAGTGCTTGCTGAAATTTCTTGAATTCGTGGATATTGTTCGCTATCTTTTCCTTTTAGGGTAATTTCTGATTTGCCACTGGTTAAAACAATTTGATTTTGTTCAATTTCTTTAAAATCAAGAGTCACATCTGGAAGACTAGATACCACATTGATGAAGAAAGAAGCTTCAAGAAGAATCGAACCTAAAGAAGTAATTAACAAACCAGCATCTTCATTTTTTTGAGAAATAAAATTTTCAATTGAAATTTGACCATTTGAACCAATTAAAGTAACACCTTCATTAGTTACGTCAATTTTGACAGTTGATAAAATAGGGATGGCATTTTTAGAGCTAATAGCTCTTTTAGTTGTATTTAAGGCTTGTAGAAATAAATTTTTATTAATTGAAAAATGAATCATGGATTCTCCTTTATTTATTTTTAGTATTAGAAGGATAATAGTAATAATAGAGTCTGTGAAATCTGTGGAAAACAGACTTAAAGTAAGTCATATCAAGATTTTTGGCTTGTTTAAAAAATGTGGATAAAAAAGATAAAAAAGCGAAAGTTATCCACAAGTTATTTTATTTTCTTTTTGATTGATTCAATTTCTAAACGTAAATTATCGTCTTCGTCAATCAAAGATTTAATTTTTGCATGGGCGTGAATGACTGTTGTATGATCTTTTCCACCAAATTCCTTCCCAATTTTTGGAAGACTATTATCTGTTAATTCTCTAGATAAATACATGGCTACTTGACGGGCCAAAACAATATTTTGAAGTCGTCTGCTTCCCTTCATTTCTTTGACGCTAACACCATAAAAGTTACCAACTTCA
>CAURHZ010000071.1:0-6736 GCA_963524345.1 uncultured Streptococcus sp. | reverse complement strand
TGTCCATCTTAGGCTTACCAGCTGGCTGCACTTGTTTGAGAGACAAAGCTCCTTCAGCCGTTGCAATAACCAATTCTTTCTTGCCAATAGATAGGATTTCACCTGGATTACCCTGACCTTCTACTGGTAGGGCTTCATAAATCTTAAAGCGGTCGCCCTTTAGAAAAGTATGAGCAACAGGCCATGGGTTCATGCCACGAATTTGGTTGAAGAGTTGGCGATTACTTTTATTCCAATCCAACTTTTCTTCTTCTGGCTTGATATTTGGAGAGAAACTAACCTGGCTTGGATCCTGCGGTTCAGGTTTGATGTCACCAGCAATATAGGCAGGCAAAGTGTCCAAAAGCAAATCACGACCTACAATCGCTAATTTTTCAAACAAGGTTCCAACATTATCCTCATCTGTGATAGGAATACTGCGACGGGAAATCATGTCTCCTGCATCCATTTCCTTGACCATTTCCATAATGGTCACACCAGCTTCCTCATCCCCTTGAATCAAGGCATAATGGATAGGCGCACCACCACGGTGTTTAGGAAGAAGAGAAGCGTGAACATTGACCGCAAAATCCATGTTATCAAGGAGTTTACTTGGAAGAAATTGCCCAAAAGCAGCAGTCACAATTCCATCCGCTCCTAGATTCATAATAGCTTCCATCTCTGGACTTCCAGATAATTTTTCAGGTTGGTAGATAGGGAGTCCAGCTTCCTTGGTAGCCTGCTTCACTGGAGTTTCTTGAATCACTTTTTTACGGCCGACAGCGCGGTCCGGCTGGGTCACAACGGCTAGAATTTCGTAGCGGTCATCTGTCAAAAGTCCTTTTAAGACTGTTGCTGAAAAGTCGGGTGTCCCCATAAAGATTAATTTTGTCATATCTTCTCCTTCTTATAAAAATTGCTGTGGTTCATGGTCAATGCTGAGACGGAGCTCACTATTTTCCCGTTCTTGAGTCAAGGCCAAGACCTGGTTGAGGGTCGGACCTAGCTCATCTTCTAAACGGTATTTAATCAAAATCTGGTAATGATAGAGGTTGTGGGTACGGGCGATAGGTTTGGGTGTCGGACCAAGGATGTTACTGGTCGCTGACAAGCCTGACCGCAAAATATTCATAACTTCATAGGCACGTTTGACCACCTCTTCTTCTTTCTTGTGAGAAAGGGTAATGCCAATTGTGAAATAATAAGGGGGATAGCCGAGTTGTCGTCTAATTCCCATTTCATAGGCATAAAAGCCTTCGTAGTCCTGTTCCTTGGCAAATCGAATAGCATAGTGCTGCGGATTGTAGGACTGTATCAAGACCTGCCCAGCCTTTTCAGCCCGACCTGCTCGACCTGCCACCTGAGTCAAGAGCTGGAAGGTTCTCTCAGAAGAACGGAAATCTGGTAGATTCAAGGCCGTATCTGCATTTAGAACTCCTACTAGGGTCACATTGGGAAAATCCAAGCCCTTGGCAATCATCTGAGTGCCAAGCAAGATATCCGCTTCTCCTCGTCCAAACTGGTCAAGTAGAGCTTGGTGACTGCCTTTCTTGCGCGTCGTATCCACATCCATGCGCAGAATACGGGCCTGTGGGAAGAGTTCTGCCAGCTCATCATAAGCCTTTTGAGTCCCTGTTCCATAGTAACGAATACTGCGACTCTTACAGTTAGGACAAACCTGTGGAATATCTTTCGAAAAACCACAATAATGGCAGTTCATGGTCTTGGTATCCATGTGCAAGGTCAGGGAAATGTCACAGTTAGGACAAGTATCCACCGTTCCACACTCCCGACACATAACAAAGCTAGAATAACCACGGCGATTAAGCATGAGAACCACCTGCTCTTTTCTAGCCAGACGGTCTTGAATGGCTTCTAACAAGGGAGGTGTAAAATTTGACGTCTCGTTTTGTCCGATATAGTCCCGAAAATCAATCACTTGAACCTCGGGAATCGTAGCTAGAGGATTGGCACGTTGGGTTAGACATAAGTGTTGATAAACACCTTTTCCAGCCCTCGCACGGCTTTCCAGACTTGGTGTCGCAGACCCAAGCACCAGGGCTGCTTGATTGTATTGGGCCCGTAAAATAGCCACCTCTCTGGCATGGTAACGGGGATTACTGTCTTGCTTATAAGTCGCTTCATGTTCCTCATCAATAATCATAACACCCAGATTTTTCAGCGGAGCAAAGATGGCAGATCTAGCACCAACAACAACTTGAGCGTCTCCACGCTCGACCTTGCGCCATTCATCATACTTTTCACCATTGGATAAGCCTGAGTGAAGAATGGCCACTTTCTCACCAAATCGAGCAATAAAACGCTCCGTCATCTGTGGAGTCAAGGAAATCTCAGGCACCAGCAAAATAGCTGTCTTGCCCTTGTCCAAGGCCCCTTGGATAATCTGCAAGTAAACCTCAGTTTTCCCACTTCCTGTAATCCCTTGAAGGAGAAAGGGAGGCTGATGACTACCAATAGCTCTCACAACCGCATCTCGCGCCTGTCTTTGCTCTGGATTCAATTCCAAAGGCTGACTTGCTTCAATTCCTTCAAAATAAGCAGCCGAGCGTTGGACTTCCTTTTTGACTATGGTAACAGCACCTTGTTCTACAAAGAAGTTGACTTGCTCCCGCGAGTAGGACTCTAACAAACTAGCCAAAGAAGCGCTCTCAGGATGAGACAGCAAATAGTCTCTCAGTTCTAACTTTTTCTTAGCACGCGCAGAAATCTCTACTCCTTCTAATTGAGCAAGGTCTACCTCATACCAAGACTGGGTCTTGACCTTCTTTTGATCGACCGCCTGATACTCCAGACCAAGCAGGCCTTTTCTAGTCAAACGCATCATTTCAGCTTGCTTACCTAAATCCAGAGAAGAAAAGGCAAGCGAATCTTCTGAACCAAACAGGCGCACTCTGTCTTTCTGACTCAGACCTGCCAGAGGATAGAGAATCTTGTCATAGCTAGAATTCAGAAATCCTGGAAGCATAGCCTTGAGGATGGAAATTTTGTAGGAGAAGACGGACTTACGTAACTCCTCAGCCAGCCAGAGTTGTTCTTGCGTGAGAACAGGTGAAAAATCCAACACCTCGGCAATATCTTTTAAATCTTGACTTGCCCCTTCTTCATCTGATTGAGACTCCAAACCAAGAACAATCCCTTGAATCAGGCGATTTCCCTTACCAAAAGGCACATGAACCCGCATCCCAACTTCCAGCATTCCCTCAAATTCCTCAGGAATCCTGTAACTATAGGGCTGGTCCGTCTGCATCAAGGGCACATCTACAATAATCTTGGCTATAGCCATCTTCTCACCTCCTCCTTGTCAGTATATTCTTACAATAGAAAAAATAAGATTGAGTCCCCCCAACCTTAAATTTTTTCACCATCTTCTTTTTCTTTAGCGATTTGCTCTTTGATTTTCTTTTCTTCTTCTTCTTTGCGGCGTTTTTCTTCTTCGATACGGCGACGCACTGCTTCACGTTTTCCTTCTGGATCTGGGTGAATTGTAACGTTTCCTGATTCGATTTCTTCTAAAGCGCGAAGAGTTGATTTTTCAGACTTGAAACCTTGAGTTGCTGGCGCACCTGCTTCCAATTCGTGGGCACGTTTTGCTTCCAAGATTACGAGTGAATATTTTGAAGGAACCTTGTCCAGCAAGGTATCAATAGAGGGTTTTAACATCATTTGCTTGTACCTATTTTCTAAATTTTATCGGGTAGTTGGAGATTTCGGTAACATCTCCTGATAGTGACCAATGACACGATCCACACGGAAGTGCTCTGCTTCGATAACACGTTTGACACGCTCAGCAGCTAGGGGCACCTGATCGTTGACAATCGCATAATCATACTCACGCATGAGGGCAATTTCTTCCTTGGCTTTTTCGATTCGTTGGGCAATCACTTCTGCGCTGTCTGTTCCACGACCTACCAAACGATCTTGCAATTCATCCAAATCTGGTGGTGTCAGGAAGATAAAGACAGCATCTGGAACCTTTTTCTTGACCTGAAGAGCGCCCTGAACCTCAATTTCAAGGAAAACATCGATTCCCTTGTCCAAGGTTTCATTGACATAGGTCAAAGGAGTTCCATAGTAGTTGCCGACATATTCTGCGTATTCCAACATCTGTCCTTGACGAATCAGCTCTTCAAACTCTTCACGAGTACGGAAGAAATAGTCAACACCGTCCACTTCTCCAGGACGTTGTGCGCGTGTCGTCATCGATACAGAGTATTGAAATTGGTTTTCAGAACTCTCAAAAATCTCTCTTCTAACCGTTCCTTTTCCAACCCCTGAAGGACCAGAAAAAACGATTAGTAAGCCTCGGTCTGCCATTGTGTCTCCTTTTAGTCAGTCTGTGAAATAACATTTCTCTAGAATAATGACAAAAAGCCAGATTATCCTTTACAGTCTTTCTATCTAGTGTAACAAAAAAGCAGTAATTTTTCAACTGCTCTTTCTTATTTATTTAGCATAATCTACTGCACGTAGCTCGCGAATCACGGTTACCTTGATATTTCCTGGGTAATCGAGATTGTTTTCAATTTTCTCACGAACTTTGTGAGCCAAGATTGTGACTTTGTCGTCCTTGATTTGTCCTGGATTGACCATGATGCGGATTTCACGTCCTGCTTGAAGGGCAAAGCTAGTTTGTACTCCTTCAAAGCCGTTAGCAATTTCTTCCAAATCATGGAGACGCTTGATGTAGCTTTCAAGAGACTCACTACGAGCACCTGGACGTGCCGCGCTCAAGGCATCTGCTGCAGCAACAATCACTGCAATCACACTTTCGGCCTCTACATCGCCGTGGTGACTAGCAATCGTATTGACCACAACTGGATGTTCCTTGTACTTACGTGCCAATTCCATACCGATTTCAACATGGCTACCTTCAACCTCACGGTCAATGGCTTTTCCGATATCGTGAAGGAATCCAGCACGACGGGCAAGTGCTGCATTCTCACCAAGCTCACTGGCCATAATACCAGCCAATTTAGCAACCTCAATCGAATGACGCAAGACATTTTGTCCATAAGAAGTACGGAACTGCAAACGTCCCATAATCTTCATCAAGTCAGGGTGAAGGTTTGGCGCACCAATCTCATAGGCGGCAGCCTCACCGTATTCACGGATCTTATTGTCAATCTCTTGACGGTTTTTCTCAACTAACTCTTCGATACGAGCTGGGTGGATACGACCATCTTTGAGCAACATTTCCATAGTCATACGGGCAATCTCACGACGAATCGAGTCAAATCCTGACAAGGTCACCACTTCTGGTGTATCGTCGATAATCACATCAACTCCTGTCAAACTTTCAAAGGTACGAATGTTACGACCTTCACGACCAATAATGCGTCCCTTCATGGTATCATCTGGTAGATGAACCGTTGAGTTTGTTGACTCCGCCACATACTCACCAGCAATACGTTGCATAGCTTGAACCAGGATGTCCTTGGCTATTTTGTCAGAACGTTCCTTGACCTCTTGCTCAGCTTCACGAATACGGCTAGCAATCTCCTTGGTCAAGTTTTCCTCTGTCTGTGCCAAGATAATATCTCGTGCTTCTGCCTGAGACAGGGCACCAATACGCTCTAACTCTGCTTCTTTTTGTCTTTCGACTTCCTCTAATTGCTCTTCACGCGCATCAAGGTTTTTCGCTCTATCAGAAATACTTTGTTCTTTTTGTTCAAGTGTTTGTTCTTTACTCGTCAAATTGTCGTCCTTACGGTCGAGGCTAGTAGCTCTCTCTGTCAAACGACTTTCGATTTGTTTGAGTTCTTGACGTTCTGATTTGAATTCAGCGTCCACTTCTTCACGGTATTTTCTGGCTTCTTCTTTGGCCTCCAATAGTGCTTCTTTTTTAAGAGACTTGCTTTCACGTTTAGCTTCATTAACAAGTAAATCCGCTTCACGCTCAGCTTGTCCACGTAAATTAGTTGCTTCTTGTTCAGCATTTAAAAGCATCAACTCCGCAGCTTCCTGAGATGATTTCATCTTGGCTGAGATGCTGACATATCCAATGACTAAACCAATGATGACGGCAAAAACAGCAATCGCAAGCGACATGATTTCCATGTTTTTACCTCATTTTATTGTTATTCCGAATGACATACATTCTTTTACATTCTACCATAAAAAAGTGATTTTCACAAACCTAAAATAGAATATGTTTTGGAGAATTTAGCAATTTTATCTCCGTGGTACCACCTTAGACTAAACCAAAAGGAGGAAACTAAGCCCTCCTCCAGTTACAAAATTGTTTGATTGAATAATTTCAATTTTAGCACATAATGGTTTTCGAGATATGATAGTATCACAACCAACCAGATTCTTTTGCGATATTAGCTGCCTCTGTTCGATTACTAGCATCTAGTTTCGAAAGAATATTGGTGACATAGTTTCGGACGGTTCCGTTTGATAAATAAAGTTGATCTGCAATTTCTTGGTTAGACAAGCCTTGAGCAATTCCCTTTAAAACGGCGATTTCTTGCTCTGTTAATGGATTGGGATGCGTCATCACCACTTCCATCAATTCAGGCGAATACTCCTTGCGTCCCTCTAGGACGGTGTGCAAGGTTTGCATGAGGTCTGCAATGTTTCTTTCTTTTAATACATAAGCATCTACTCCAGCCTTGACCGCACGTTCAAAATACCCAGAACGCTTGAAGGCAAACTGGGCACTCCCGGCATAAACAAAGAGACTCTGTGTCAATGAAACCTTGATTGGCCGGGAAAACTACCTCTTCAACTACTA
>CAURHZ010000070.1:0-6809 GCA_963524345.1 uncultured Streptococcus sp. | reverse complement strand
AGTTACAGCAGCCCTGTAGGGGACATAAGATAAAAAATAATATCCCAAACCAGAAATTCCTACAATAAGACACATTGACAATATAATTATTTTTTTCTTCATTTTAATCTCCAAAAAATATTTAATATCTTCATAATTATACTATATTACCCCAAAACAAGCAACAAAAAACCGCTTTGCAACGGCTTTTTGACAATGATTTATTCTATTCTTCCATCATTTACATGATTACCAAGTTAATCCAGCTGCTTTAATTTCTTTCTTAGAGGCATACTTGCCATTTGGTTTATGCCATCTTCCTCTGGAATCTTTGAAATAACCACCTGAATTTGCTGCTTGCGTGTTTGATTCCTGACTCTCTTCCTTTTCTTGTTCTGCTTGACGAGCCTTTTCTTCCTCTTCTTTCGCTTTCTTCTCGGCTTCTGCTTTTTCCTCCGCCTCTTTCTTAGCCTTTTCCTCAGCTTCCTTCTTAGCTTTTTCTTCGGCTTCTTTCTTAGATTTTTCTTCTTCATTTTCGACTGTATTTTGGGCAGTACCGTCCAAATAGTTAATTTCTGCATTGGCCGAAACATTGTCCAAAATAACATGCGTCACAGAGTACTTATCAACCTTTTCCCTGCTACTCTCTAATTTAATCTCCAAGAGTTTACCATTTTCATCAATGCCTACATATTGCAACTCAATTTTTCTTGGAATCAGCTCATCTTTCTGATAAATTGGCGTCACCTTGTAATCAAGATAGTAGTTAGGATGATTAGCAAGCCATGAATCCAATCTATTTTCATAATAAAGTATGCTTTCTTGATTAGTATCATCTGTACCATAATATGTTCCAGCATTAAGCCAATTAGTCATAGGGACCAAGTTTTTCTTTTCATCGTTCAATCCACTAAACTGATATCCAATCAAATGGCCTCTATTCATTAACCAAGCCTTTTTGGAGCCATCTCCATAGTAAAAAATATAGTTATGCCACCCAACTGGATTATAACTAATCTTAGGCTCTCTTTTTTCAGTTGGCTCATCGCTATCTTTTAGCTGAATGTGAGCACCCGTTGCGCGATTTTTAGAATCTAGTTCGCCAAGTTCAAGCTGTTTTTCACTTTTAAAAGGCAGTAGACCCGCTTCTTTAAACAACTTTTCATCAAACTTGGTTTGTTTTTGTTCCACTTTTACTTCTGAAACTTTTGTATCTTTCTTATGACCAGAACATGCTGCCAAAGTAAAGACTGATAAAAAGGCTAGACTCGCATAAACCAACTTCTTCATATTTAACATCCTTTAGCATTTTTATTCCATTTTACTATAATATATCAAAACAATCAACCGCATCATATATCATTATTGTTAAAAACCGCTTTGCAACGGCTTTTTGACTATATTTCACTCCATTTTATCTTCTTAAACCCACGGAACAAGACAAAGATTCCAATAAAGAGGACAGCTAAAGGAATAATCTTTGTAAGAAAAACATTTGAAATGCCCATCCACTCATAGTAACGGAGCAGAGAGCCTACAACAAGATGGGCAACAATCATACTGACAAAGGGACGAAAAATCGGTTCTTTCCAATTCCAAATACTGATGACCAGCGAAATCGTAAATACAGATAAACTATCCCAGGGAGCAGGAAGATAAAAGGCTCCTTCTTGTACAAAACTTCCTATTCCTACATATCCCAGAACAACTAGCAGAACAAGAATCCCAACGATAATATAGGTGCTAATTTTCATTTTAGGAGAATCTTGGACTAAACTTTTTCGTAAAATTGTAGCCACAAGCCCAAATCCGACTAGAAAAAGAAGAAGTTGTCCCAAAAACGTAAGCAAATTGACTGTTAAGAGAGGACCTTTAGAAAAATCACCTAGTAATTGATAGTAACGTAATACCGCTAGGACGAGAATTGGCGTCAAAAGGGACTCCTTGATAGAACTGCGAGGTGCTTCCTTGAGCATCTCTTTCATTATTGTTTTAGGATTCTTACCTAGATAATCCTCTGCACTCATGCCATCTCGTTCTGCTTCTGAGAAATCTAACATCATCAAATAAATCTGCTCTCTGAGATAGTCCTCATCATAGAGAAATCCAGCAAGATTAAAACTATCCCACAGTTCCTCAAAATACTGCTGATTCTCCTCAGAAAACTCATGCAGCAAGGCGCTTGTTTCTTCGTAATACTTCATTTTCTTCATGGTTTAACCCCCATTCTTAATTCCTTCTACTTTTTGACTCAAATCGTCCCATTGTTGCCAAAAGACCGAGACACGCTCTTCTCCTTCTTTCGTTAACGAAAAATACTTCCGATCTGGACCATCTGGCGACGGACGCATGTCGCCTCTTATCCATTGATTTTTTTCTAACTTTTGCAACAAAGGATAAATAGTTCCTGGAACGATAGTATAAAATCCATCCTCTCGCAAAGTCTGAACCAACTCATAACCATATCGCTCTTTTTGACCAATCATATCCAAGACACAACCTTCAAGCACACCTTTTAACAATTGAGTTTCTTTCATCCCTTCTCCTTTCCATTCTATTCTGTAATACATACTAGTAGTTTCACCTATAGTATACTACTTCTGAACTAGTTTGTAAAGCATAATAGTTAAATAAAAAAACGACAACTACTTTTCAGCAGTTATCGTTCCTTATCTTTTAATCTTTTCCACCAAGTCGACTATTGATATTCATCATGATACTAGCTATTTTTTCACCCCAGTACGGATCTGATGCATAGCGTACATTCATTCCTGTCGCTTTATTTCCAAGGTGATCTCTTCCACGGTCAATATAGTTCTCACGAATCCACTTGGCCGCACCAAGAATTCCTTTATCTACATCATCAAATTTCTTAGCTGAATCATAGGGACTGGTATCGTAAGCAGCTATTCCGAAGAAGTTATTTTTATCATTAGCAATTTGGCTACGTCCCCAAGCACTTTCTAGCGCACTGTGAGCCATTAAATAAAGAGCATTGACACCGTAACGTTTTTCAGCTTCTTTAAAAATTGCTCCTTTACCGGCAAGACGACTGTTTCGGATATTCATAATAGAATAAACTCTATTTAATTCATCCGCACTATAGTTGGTTGGTTCAGTTAAATTCTTGAAAAGGAAACGATTTTTGATAGTAAACCCATCGAAATGTTCTCCATCCTTTGAATAATACTTCTTACCAATTTTCATAGCTGAAGTATGTGGAGCTACCCGAATACTAGTGTATGGAGAAAGTTCATGATATAGGAATCTTCCGTCAGTAGTATAGTGAGGAATAAACTCACTTCCTTCATCAACTAAAGTCAAATCGCTTTGATTCATATAACCGGATAATCCTGAAATTGAAACAGCTAGGCGATTAACCTTGGTTTTAGAGCTATCATAGGTCACCATACTTCCCTGATTGACATAGCTCAAAATATCTCCTGATTCACTATAAATATATGCTGTGATTGGTTTAACCTTAAAATATTTGGGGCTTTGAATCCACTTTCCATCACTCTGGAAGAAGTACTCCTTATTTTTGATGTTAAAACCACCAGTAACATAGCTTCCATCTTCTTTCAGGTAGTACCATGCATTGTAGTTAGAATCAAAAATCCATTCATTCTTGGCCATATAACCACCAGATTTGAGATAATAAGCACCAATCCATTCACGTGAAGCATAAGCACCACCTGATTTGAGGTAAAACCAGCTATTATAAGATTCATCAAAAATCCATTCTTTTTCAGCCATTGCTCCACTATCTTTTAGATAGTAAGCATCTTTCCACTGATTACTGGCCATCACACCATCATTGTTAAAATAGTACCATGTGCCCTTAATTTTTTCCCATTTATTACGAAGGATTTTTCCTGAATCTGTAGCATAGTACCATTTATCAGCAATTTTCACCCAGGAATTTTCTACCATTGCTCCACTAGTATGAAAAGCATAGTCATTAACAATAGTATTGCTAGCCATGACTCCATCTTGATTGAAGTAATACCAAACATTATCAATTTTTTCCCATTTATTACGAAGAATTTTTCCTGAACCTGTGGCATAATACCATTTATCAGCAATTTTCACCCAGGAATCTTCTAGCATTACTCCACTAGTATGAAAAGCATAGTCATTAACAATAGTATTGCTAGCCATGATTCCATTTTGATCAAAGAAATACCAGACACCCGCAATTTTTTTCCAGTTTTTGATTGGTTGATTATTCTCATAAAAAAGCCATTTCCCATGCTCTTTCTGCCAACCATTCTTAGGAGCCTCTTCAACCTTCTCTTTATTTAAAATAGCCTCTTGTTTAGAATTATTTTCTTTTACAACAACTGGTTCTTTCTTTTTTTCCGTCTTTTCAGTTTCATTCTTTGTATTTTCAACAACTTTTTTCTCTTCTGATGCTAAAGTCTGATTTTTATCTTTAGACTGATTTTTGTCCACAGATTGACTCTTATTAGTCGTTTGACTTTGGTCTGTTGTTTTACTATCTTCAGCAAAGACTGATGTTGTGGGCACAATTGCCAATGCAAGCACTGCTGTGCTTACAAGTAGTATTCTCTTCATTTTACTCCCCTAAGTAGAAATTCATCTACACCATTCATGATTAATTTTATTCTAACATAGTTATAAAGATGAAAATATTACAAAATGATGAAAATTCTGTGTCTTATTGACGATAATGATACCTTAGCTTATCTAAGGCGGGCTTTGACTTCTTTGCGTAGATTTTCTAGACTACTGATGCCGTATTTATCCATGACTTTTGGCAAATTTTCGATGATATCAGGGCAGGCATAAGGATTGGTAAAGTTGGCTGTTCCAACTCCAATAGCAGATGCTCCAGCCAGATACATTTCTAGGGCAGCTTCAGCCGAATCCACTCCTCCCATTCCAATGATAGGCAGGTCTGTTGTTTGAGCGACTTGGCGTATGAGTTTGAGGGCTACTGGAAAGACTGCTGGACCAGACATTCCACCTGTTCCATTGGCCAAGATTGGTTTTCTGGTTTTGAGGTCAAAACGCATTCCAACCAGAGTATTGATCATGGTTAAGCCACTTGCCCCCGCATCTTCTGCAGCTTTTGCGACAGTAACGATATCGGTCACACTAGGGGTTAATTTGACATAAACTGGCACATCAGAGGCTTCCACAGCTGCTTTCACCACATCATAAGCCAGATCTGGATCTTGACCAATCAAAAGTCCGTGATTACAGTGATCTACATTGGGGCAAGAAATATTGAGCTCGATAGCCTTTACATTAGTTGCCTTGGAAATACCATGAGAAACAGCTGCATATTCTTGTTTTGAAAAACCAGCTACATTGGCAATGATGGGAAGATTTGGATATTCTCTTTCCAACCACGGTAGCTTTTCAGCCAAAACAACTTCCAAACCAGGATTTTGCAAACCGATTGCATTGAGCATGCCTGCAGGTGTTTCTGCCACCCTTGGAGTTGGATTGCCAAAGCGTGGTTCAAGGGTTGTCGCCTTGATCATAATAGAACCTAAAAGGTCTAAATCATAATACTTGGCATACTCTTGTCCAAAGCCAAAACATCCTGATGCTGGAATAATCGGATTTTTCAAATCCAAGCCTGGTAGAGAAACTTGTAAACGATTTCTAGTCATAATTTTCTCCTTATAATACAACTGTTCCTGTGCGGAAAACAGGGCCATCTTCACAGACACGTTGGCTGACCGTCTCACTTTCTGGCACTTTTAGAACGCAGGCATAGCAAGCCCCCATCCCACAAGCCATACGAGATTCCAGAGATAGATAGGCTCTTGGATGGTCATAAAAGGTTTGATTGATATACTTCATCATTCCAGGCGCCCCACATGAGTAAACAGCATCAAACTGACTGTCTAAATCCTTGATAACAACGGAAACATTTCCCTTAATGCCATAAGAACCATCATCTGTTGTTACAAATACCTGCCCATATTGAGCTAATTCAATCTCCAAAATAACAGCATCCTTATTAGCAAAACCGAGAACTGTCACTACTTTCACACCACGCGCATGCAATTCCTTGGCTACCTCAAGCAAGGGCGGAACACCAATCCCACCACCAACAAGGAGAACCTGACTCTGCTCATCAAGGTCAGACAAGTCAAATCCATTTCCCTGAGGTCCCATCACATCAAGAGTATCTCCCTGACTTAAGGTTGAAAAAATAGCTGTACCAGCACCTTCAATCCGATAAATGAGGTGACACTGCTTCTTTACCTTATCAATAGACGAAATTGAAATAGGACGACGCAAAAGATGGGCATCATCAGGCACACGCAGATGAAGAAATTGGCCTGCCCGCATAGCTTCAACCATTTCCCCTTCTAGGACTAATTCAAAGATTGCTGGCGCGATTTCCTCCTGTGCAACCACCTTCATGGTTTCCAAGCGAATAGCACCCAAACGTTTCTTACATGTGGGATTCATGACTTTTCCTCCTTAAATTTTAAGGGGACCAGACAAAGAAAAGACCTTGCTAGTGCAAGGCCTCAGTTAAAATCGTACAACACAAGAGAGCATACTCAAAAAGTCTCCTCTAGAAAATTGTACTATTCTTTTATCTGACACCTTGTGAGTCTCTCTGGACTCCCCTTAAAGGTTAAATTTTTATTAGTATACTCTTTCAGCTAAAAAAAGTCAAGTAGAAAACGAACATTCTACTTGACTTCACGAGATTATTTCAAGGCTCGGGATAAAAAGGTTCACTGGACCTTTTTATTTTGCGATTGGGTAAACAGAAACTTGTTTTTTATCGCGTCCTTTACGTTCAAAGCGTACTACGCCTTCAACTTTAGCGAACA
>CAURHZ010000069.1:0-6837 GCA_963524345.1 uncultured Streptococcus sp. | reverse complement strand
CGATTTGCTACAATCTTTTACTTGCTTTTTCGTAACAGTTTCATAAAAATAAACTGTCTGACAAATCCTGGACAAAGAGCAACAACCATCTGAATGGCAACACTCTTGGCATACTCCATGTAAGAAATTTGCCCTCTCTTCAGCATGCGCTGACGAGCCTGACGATAGAGTTTAAGGTAACGCAGTCCCCCACGACGCTCAAACATCCCTGCTCCAACACGAACCTTACACAAGATTTGATCCAGATTTCCAGTCTTAGCTCCTGCAGCAATCATATTGAGCCAGAGGAGATCATCCTCCATATAAAGGCCATCCTCATAGTTGCCTGCCTTGAGAACCATGTCCTTCTTGAACATGACAGTCATGTGGTTAAAGGCACTTCTCATCCTTTGATAAGTTACAATATCTGCATGCTGGGTTGGAACACGACGGTAAGAAACGATCTCATCAGGATTGTCAATAAACTCTGCAATATGTCCACCTAATAGGTCGAGCTTGTCCTTCTCCATTAGCTGAACCTGTTTCTCAAAACGGTCTGGAACAGCTATATCATCTGTATCCATACGAGCGATGATATCGTACTGACACTGCAAAACACCCTGTCGAAGAGCCAGACCCAAACCTTGATTCTGCTCAAGAGGATAGCGTTTCACTGGAATATCAGACTCAGCTTCAAGCTGGTCTAATACCTGATAGAGCTCAGGTGTCAAAGGCCCATCCTCAACCAGAACCAATTCGCTCGGTTTCAGGGTCTGATTTTGAACACTCTCAATAGCATCCTTTAAAAATGTCGGATTTTCCTTGATATAGACCGACATCAATACGCTGATTTTTTGCTTTTCAGACACAGTTTTTCTCCAATGTATAGATTTCCTTCCACTATTTTATCATAAATTTCAAGACTTTCCCATTTTTACCTTGAAAGCCCAAAACCTTACTTGACATTATAAGGAAAAAACCTTAAAATAAGCTGTTATTAAAATCAGCTAGAAGAGGTAATATATGAAAAAGCAATCACTCTTTTTTGTTCCAGGTATTATCCTGATTGGTGTTTCCTTGCGGACTCCTTTTACTGTTTTACCCATTATTTTGAGAGATATTTCTCAAGGACTGGGAGTAGAAGTTAGTTCGCTTGGTGTCTTGACCAGCCTTCCCCTCCTCATGTTTACCCTCTTCTCACTATTTTCTACCCGACTGGCTCAAAAAATCGGCTTGGAGCATCTCTTCACCTACAGCCTCTTCTTCTTGACTATCGGTTCTCTCATTCGACTAATCAATCTGCCCCTGCTCTATCTAGGAACCTTGATGGTGGGGGCAAGTATCGCAGTCATCAATGTGCTGCTTCCTAGTCTTATCCAAGCCAATCAACCAAAGAAGATTGGTTTTCTGACCACCTTATATGTAACCTCTATGGGGATTGCAACGGCTCTGGCCTCCTATCTGGCTGTGCCTATTACACAAGCCAGTTCTTGGAAAGGACTTATCATCCTCCTCACCCTGCTCTGCCTTGCAACTTTTTTGGTCTGGCTACCTAATCACCGCTATAATCACAGACTGGCTCCACAAACCAAACAAAAAAGCAAAGCAAAGGTCATGCGTAATAAACAGGTCTGGGCAGTTATTGTCTTTGCAGGTTTTCAATCCTTGCTCTTTTACACCGCTATGACCTGGCTACCTACCATGGCCATCCATGCAGGCCTATCCAGTCACGAAGCTGGCTTGCTGACTTCTATCTTCTCTCTGATTAGCATTCCTTTTTCAATGACCATCCCAAGCCTGACAACCAGCTTGTCTACTCGCAACCGTCAGCTCATGCTCGCTCTGGTTTCACTAGCTGGTGTGGTCGGCATTTCCATGCTCTTTTTCCCAGTCGGTAATTTCTTTTACTGGCTTGCCATCCATCTCCTCATCGGAACCGCAACCAGCGCCCTCTTCCCTTATCTCATGGTCAACTTTTCACTCAAGACAAGCGCCCCTGAAAAGACAGCCCAATTGTCCGGCCTATCTCAAACAGGAGGCTATATCCTGGCAGCCTTTGGGCCAACCCTCTTTGGTTACAGTTTTGACCTTTTCCACTCTTGGGTACCAGCTGTAGCTGCCCTCTTGCTCGTCGATATCCTGATGACTGTGGCCCTCTTTACAGTGGACAGAGCTGATAAAATCCTCTAAACTTCTAGTTTTTCCTAGAAGTTTTTTATATATAAAATTTTTACACATATTTCTTGACAGGGCTTTCTTTTAGATGTACAATGTATGTGTAGAAAAATTATATATAAAAATCTTACACATTAGAAAAGGAGGTTCCCCATGTACTTTCCAACATCCTCTGCCTTGATTGAATTTCTCATCTTGGCTGTACTGGAGCAGGATGATTCTTATGGTTATGAGATTAGCCAAACCATTAAGCTGATCGCTAATATCAAAGAATCTACACTCTATCCTATCCTAAAAAAATTGGAAGGCAATAGCTTTCTGACAACCTATTCTAGAGAGTTCCAAGGTCGCATGCGCAAATACTACTCCTTGACAAATGGTGGTATAGAACAGCTCGTGACCCTAAAAGATGAATGGGCACTCTATACAGACACCATCAATGGCATCATAGAAGGGAGTATCCGCCATGACAAGAACTGAATACCTGACTCAGCTAGAACTTTATCTCAAAAAACTACCTGAAGCTGACCAAATTGAAGCCATGGACTATTTCAGGGAACTCTTTGACGATGCTGGAGTCGAGGGAGAGGAAGAACTCATCACTAGCTTAGGAACTCCTAAGGAAGCAGCTCATGAAGTCCTCTCCAATCTCCTCGATAAAAAAATCAATGAGGCACCCGCTCAAAAGAATAACCGACAAATTTTGCATATCGCCTTGTTAGCTCTCCTTGCGGCACCCATCGGTATTCCTCTGGGAATCGCCATCCTCGTGTCCCTGTTCGCAATCCTTGTGGCAGCCTTGACTGTCATCTTGGCTTTCTTTGCGGTTTCCATACTTGGTATCATCGGCGGATTCCTATTTTTAGTTGAAAGTTTTACTGTCCTAGCCCAAGCTAAATCAGCCTTTATCTTGATTTTTGGTTCTGGTTTACTGGCTATCGGTGCTTCTTCACTAGTCTTACTGGGTATTTCCTATGTAGCCCGCTTCTTCGGCCTACTCATTGTTCGCCTGGTGCAATTTGTTCTCAAAAAAGGAAAGAGAGGTGACCAGCATGCGTAAATGGACAAAAGGATTTCTCATTTTTGGTGTTGTGACTACCGTTATCGGCTTTGTCCTGCTCTTTATAGGCATCCAATCTGACGGAATTAAGAGCCTACTTGCCATGTCTAAAGAACCTGTCTATGATAGCCGTACGGAAGAGCTAACCTTTGGCAAGGAAGTCGAAAACCTAGAAATTACTCTCCACCAACACGCGCTGACCATCACAGACTCTTTCGATGATCAAATCCACATTTCTTACCATCCATCTATTTCTGCTAACCATGATCTTATCACAAATCAGAACGATAAAACGCTGAGCCTAACGGATAAAAAACTGTCTGAAACTCCGTTTCTATCTTCTGGAATTGGCGGGATTCTCCATATCGCAAGTAGCTACTCTAGTCGTTTTGAAGAAGTTATTCTCCGACTACCAAAAGGGAGAAATCTAAAAGGAATCAACATCTCAGCCAATCGCAGACAAACCAGTATCACTAATGCTAGCCTTGAAAATGCGACCCTCAATACAAACAGCTATATCCTCCGAATTGAAGGAAGTCGTATCAAAAACAGTAAACTCACAACCCCTAATATCGTCAATATCTTTGATACAGACCTTACAGATAGTCAGCTAGAGTCAACAGAGAAGCACTTCCACGCTGAAAATATCCAAGTCCATGGTAAGGTTGAACTGACTGCCAAAAAGTATCTCAGAATCATCCTAGACCAGAAAGAGAACCAACGAATTAACTGGGACATCTCAAGCAACTATGGTTCTATCCACCAATTCACAAGAGAAAAGCCTGAATCAAGAGGCACGGAATTAAGCAACCCTTACAAAACTGGAAAAACCGATGTCAAGGATCAACTCATTGCTAGAGCTGATAATGATATTGAGCTAATATCCATACCAAACAGACGTTGACAAAAGCGCTTACATTTGCTAATATGGAAGCATATTTATCTAACTAAAAAGGAGGTTCTACCATGAAACAAGAATGGTTTGAAAGTAATGATTTTGTAAAAACAACAAGCAAGAACAAACCTGAAGAGCAAGCTCAAGAGGTTGCAGACAAGGCTGAAGAAACGATAGCCGATCTCGATACACCAATTGAAAAAAATACTCAAGTAGAGGAGGAAGTCTCTCAAGCTAAAGTCGAACTTGAAAATCAGCAAGAAGAGAAAATTGAAACGCCTGAAGACAGTGAATCGATAACAGAAATAGAAGAAAAGAAGGCATTAGATTCTACTGAAGAAGAGCAAGATCTTTCTGGGGAAACAGAAAAAGTCACTATAGCTGAAGAGAGTCAAGAAGCACTTCCTCAGCAAAAACCAACCACGAAAGAGCCCCTTCTTATCAGTCAATCCTTAGAAAGTCCCTATATCCCCGACCAAGCTCCAAAATCTACGGATAGATGGAAAGAGCAAGCGCTTGATTTTTGGTCTTGGCTAGTGGAAGCAATCAAATCTCCTACGAGCAATCTTGAAACAAGTAGCACACACAGTTATACAGCCTTCCTCTTGCTCATTCTGTTTTCTGCATCTTCCTTTTTCTTTAGTATCTACCACATCAAACATGCTTACTATGGACATATAGCAACTATGCATAATCACTTCCCTGAACAATTTGCTTCATTGAATCTCTTTTCGATTATCTCTATCCTAGTAGCAACAACACTCTTCTTCTTTTCATTCCTCTTGGGTAGTTTCGTCGTGAGACGATTTATCTACCAAGAAAAGGACTGGACGCTAGAAAAGGTTCTCCAACAATATAGTCAACTCTTAGCAATTCCAATCTTCCTCACTGCTATTGCTAGTTTCTTTGCCTTCTTTGACAGCCTGCGATTTACAGCCCTTTTGTGTGTGATTAGCATTGGAATCATTCTGCTTGCTAGCCTCCATATCATTACAAGACCAAGTCAAGCAAGTGAAACCGACTCCTTCTATCAGTTATTCTTGTCTGTCCTTGTGAACGGAGTTATTATCCTCCTCTTCTTTGTAGCTGAAGTGGCACTGATTGGGGATTATCTTCGTATCTTGGCCTTTCTTTAAACTTCATACTCTTCGAAAATCTCTTCAAACCACGTCAGCTTCGCCTTACCGTACTCAAGTACAGCCTGCGGCTAGCTTCCTAGTTTGCTCTTTGATTTTCATTGAGTAGCAATCCTGTCTTCCATGGCAGGATTTTTCTATGCCAAAAAGCAAGTCAATTGACCTGCTTTACTTTTCTTGTGCTAATGCTCTAAAATCTTGTCCTAGGATGGATTGTACTTCTAATTGATTGGCATCTAGTTGGTGGTAAGATGCTGATGGTAATGACTCTAGGAATTTTGCATAGTCCAAGCGGGCAATGGCTTCATAGTCTTCTGGTTTAGAGCCGTCTCCTGTGATTTGAACCAAGTCAATCTCCCACTTGACTTCCTTATCCACCAATTGCTCAATATAGGCAGCAGGAACAAATGGTTCTCTCGGTAAAACTGTCTTGACTCCTTGCGCCAGATGGTAAACGCCATGCACTTGTCCTTCTCCATCCTGATAGAAGGAAACTCTTGCAAAGTAGGCATCTGTCTCTTGAACCGCACGCACACGCGCTTCAAACTGAGCCAAACCATCTTCCTCTAAAAAACTTTTCAAGTCTTCATGACTAAAGAAAACAGGATTAAAAATTCCTTGGCAAATCGTAAAACGGGCTGCACTATCAGCCAGATGGGCTTGAATACCTGATTGGAAATAAGCTTCAAAGTCAAAACCATCTAGCCCCTCAATCTCAGTTCCTGTGTAAGCAAGCAAGGTATCTAAAAATGCTTTGATAATCTGCCAGTCTGTCTTTGTGAGTAGGTCAGGAAGATCGACACGATAAGCCTTTTGACCATCATCATAACTAACTTTAAAGAGAAATTGTGATTGCCCCACTATCGCACACTCGATATACTCGAGACGATTAAGTGGCTGACGGAGATAGACGGCATCATAACTATGCGACTCCAAACCATCTACCAAGGCCAAGATAGACTTGGCAGTCAAAATTTCCTGTTCTCCTAAAATGCTCTGTTTATTTGGAATAAAAAATGTTTTCGTCATAACTGTACTCCTTTGAAATCGTTTACATATAGTATACCTTATTTTCTTGAAAGATACAGAAACAAACTTTAGATTTTTGAGTAAAAAGCATAGAAAAACAGCCCCTAAGGACTGTTTAATCTTATACAGTAGCTGCTTGATCCAAGCTTTCACCGATAGCGGCTAGGCGCTCGACAACTTCAGCTTGTGTCAATTCATTTTCTGAAACATAGCGGTTACGTGGGTGAACACGGCACTCGTGTGAACATCCACGAAGGTACTTGTCTTCATTTTCTTCTGATGTCAAGATACGACGGTTACAGAATGGATTTCCACAGTTGACATAACGTTCACATGGTGTTCCATCAAACCAGTCTTTCCCTACGATGGTTGGGTTGACATGGTTGACATCTACGGCGATACGCTCGTCAAAGACGTACATTTTCCCATCCCAAAGTTCACCTTGGACTTCTGGGTCTTTACCGTAAGTTGCAATTCCTCCGTGCAATTGGCCAACATCTTTGTAGCCTTCACGGACCATCCAGCCTGAGAATTTCTCACAGCGAACGCCACCTGTACAGTAA
>CAURHZ010000068.1:0-6869 GCA_963524345.1 uncultured Streptococcus sp. | reverse complement strand
GAGGTCTGGTATCGTTTTTCTGAATTAACGAATACAGAAGCTAATTGTTTAGAGGGAACTAAACAGTATTTTGACGAAAAACATCCCTTGTTTGGATATAGAGGAACTAGGCGTTTATTGGCGTGTACGGATGAATTTCAAGCTGAGGCACATGTCGTTACAGAAGTTTATCAAACCAATCCCAATCTGTCTGTTATTTTTCCTTTTGTCAATGATGCTGAGCAGTTAAAGCAAGCTATTACAGTATTACGTCAGCATGGTTTCACTGGAAAAATTGGCACAATGATTGAATTACCGTCAGCATATTTTGACTTGGATAGAATAATGGAAACGGGTATTTCAAAGATTGTAGTTGGAATGAATGATTTGACTTCTTTTGTTTTTGCGACTGTGAGAAACAGTCAATGGCATGATATGGAAAGTCCCATTATGTTAGAAATGCTGAGACAGATGCAGGATAAAGCAAGGAAGAAAAAGATAGATTTCGCCGTAGCAGGATATCTGAATGCTTTTTTCATACAAAAAATGAATCAAATGGATATCAAGTGCATTATCCATTATAGTTCTATTCCAGAGATTTTTAATATAGAGATTGACCATCCAGATCATCTCAAACGTGTAAAAGAAGAAAGTAAAAAAATACAAAGGAGCAACCTATGACACCTCAAGAAATGTGGAATGCCTACAAGCAAATCAATCCCTCAATTGGAGATGAGATAGATGCCTGGGCTTTTGGAGTGGAAGCAGATCTCTTGGCAGATTTAGTACTAGGAGGCGAGAAGACCGCAACCGCCTCAGCCTATGACCTCTACGCACTAGAAGACGAACCTCTTCCACAAAAAGGGACCTTCGATGTCATTTTAGATAGTCAAAATCAGGCTGTCTGCATTGTCGAAATTACCAAGGTTTCAGTTCAGCCTTTCAATCAAGTTTCTGCAGACCATGCCTACAAGGAAGGCGAAGGAGACAAATCTTTAGCCTATTGGCGCCAGGTTCATGAGGACTTTTTCACCGAGTGGATGAGGGAGGCAGGCCTGACTTTTACACCTAACAGCAAGGTTGTTTTAGAAGAATTTCGCAAGGTCTATCCTCTGTAGACAGATAGAAGGAAGAAAGTTTTGGAAATTACCGTCCAATCCTTTTTTCTTAGGCAAAACATGATATAATAAGTTTGTTTGAAGAAGAGCAGCAGCTCTTAAACTTAGATAGGAGAAAATTATGCAAGCAGTTGAACATTTTATTAAGCAATTTGTTCCTGAACACTATGATTTATTTTTAGACTCGAGTCGTGAGACCAAGACTTTTTCTGGGAAGGTAACCATTACTGGTCAAGCACAGAGTGACCGAATTTCCCTTCACCAAAAAGACTTGGAAATCGCTTCTGTAGAAGTTGCAGGTCAAGCTCGCCCATTCACAGTTGACCATGAAAATGAAGCTCTTCATATTGAATTAGCTGAGGCTGGTCAAGTTGAAGTGGTTATCGCTTTCTCAGGAAAAATTACAGACAACATGACAGGGATTTACCCATCTTACTACACAGTTGATGGAGTGAAGAAGGAGGTCTTGTCTACTCAGTTCGAGAGCCATTTTGCGCGCGAAGCTTTCCCATGTGTGGATGAGCCTGAAGCCAAGGCGACTTTTGACCTCTCTCTACGTTTTGACCAAGCAGAAGGTGAAGTGGCCTTGTCAAACATGCCTGAGATTGATGTGGAAAACCGCAAGGAAACAGGTATTTGGAAGTTTGAGACAACACCTCGCATGTCTTCTTACTTGTTAGCCTTTGTTGCTGGTGATTTGCAAGGTGTGACGGCTAAAACTAAAAACGGTACCCTCGTAGGTGTCTACTCAACCAAAGCCCACCCACTATCTAACCTTGATTTCTCACTGGACATTGCTGTCCGCTCAATCGAGTTCTACGAAGATTACTATGGAGTTAAGTACCCAATCCCTCAATCTCTTCATATCGCCCTTCCTGACTTCTCAGCTGGTGCTATGGAAAACTGGGGTCTTGTAACCTACCGTGAAGTTTGCTTAATTGTAGATGAAAATTCATCAGTAGCCAGCCGCCAACAAGTTGCCCTTGTTGTTGCACATGAGTTGGCCCACCAATGGTTTGGAAATCTCGTTACTATGAAATGGTGGGATGACCTTTGGCTCAATGAAAGCTTCGCCAACATGATGGAATACGTCTGTGTGGATGCTATTGAACCAAGCTGGAATATCTTTGAAGATTTCCAAACAGGTGGAGTACCTCACGCTCTTGAACGTGACGCAACTGATGGTGTACAGTCTGTTCACGTCGAAGTCAAACACCCAGACGAAATTAACACACTCTTTGACGGTGCTATTGTTTATGCCAAAGGAAGTCGCCTCATGCATATGCTTCGCCGTTGGCTAGGAGATGCTGATTTTGCTAAAGGTTTGCACGCTTACTTTGAAAAACATCAGTACAGAAATACAATTGGTCGCGACCTTTGGGATGCCCTTGGACAAGCATCAGGCCGTGATGTCGCAGCCTTCATGGATTCTTGGTTGGAACAACCTGGTTATCCAGTTCTCACTGTCAAAGTTGAAAATGATGTCTTGAAGATTTCACAAAAACAATTCTTCATCGGTGAGCACGAAGACAAGAACCGTCTCTGGGTGGTGCCACTCAACAGCAACTGGAAAGGCCTACCAGATACACTTGAAACTGAAAGTATCGAAATTCCTGGCTACGCAGCCCTTCTTGCTGAAAATGAAGGAGCCCTTCGTCTCAACACTGAAAATACAGCCCACTACATTACAGACTATCAAGGAGACTTGTTAGATGCTATTCTTGCTGACCTAGTTGAGCTTGATAACACAAGTAAACTGCAAATCGTCCAAGAACGTCGTTTGCTTGCTGAAGCAGGGCACATTTCTTATGCTGACTTGCTCCCAGTCCTTGATAAACTTGCTAAGGAAGAATCTTACCTTGTCGTTTCAGCTGTTTCTCAAGTAATTTCTGCCCTTGAACGCTTTATCGATGAAGAAACAGAAGCTGAAAGAGCCTTCAAAGCCTTGGTTGCTAAATTGGCTCGTCACAACTATGACCGTCTTGGTTTTGAAGCTAAAGATGGTGAATCAGATGAAGACGAATTGGTTCGTCAGTTGACCATTTCCATGATGATTCGCTCAAATGATGCAGAAGCTAGTCAAGTCGCTAGCCAAATCTTCACAGCACACAAGGAGAATCTTGCAGGACTTCCAGCAGCCATTCGTTCACAAGTTCTGATCAATGAGATGAAACATCATGAGACTAAAGACTTGTTAGCACTTTATCTTGATACTTATACGCACGCAACAGATGCGGTCTTTAAATGTCAGTTGGCAGCGGCTCTTGCCTACAGTAAAGATGCGGACAATATCCAAACCTTGATTGCTTCTTGGAAGGACAAATTTGTAGTCAAACCACAAGACTTGTCTGCTTGGTATTACCAATTCCTAGCTCATCAAGCAACTCAGGAAATGGCTTGGTCTTGGGCCCGTGAAAACTGGGCTTGGATTAAGGCGGCTCTTGGAGGAGATATGAGCTTTGATAGCTTTGTTATCCTTCCTGCTCATGTATTTAAGACAGAGCAACGCTTGGCGGAATACAAGGAGTTCTTTGAGCCACAACTTTCTGATCTTGCTCTTAGCCGTAATATCGGCATGGGAATCAAGGAAATTGCAGCGCGTGTTGACTTGATTAACCGTGAAAAAGCTGCAGTGGAAGCAGTTGTTCTTCAATACGGAACTAACTAATCAAGACTAAATAAAAGAAAACTCAGCTTTCTCATGTAAAATGCAGAGAGTTGAGTTTTTTTTAAGGCAAATTTGGTATAATGGTCTTAATAAGGAGGAGTTTCTCATGATAAAAATCTTATTAGTTGAGGATGACCTAGGTCTGTCAAATTCAGTATTTGACTTTTTAGACGATTTTGCGGATGTCATGCAGGTATTTGATGGAGAAGAAGGTCTCTACGAAGCTGAGAGTGGCGTCTATGACTTGATTTTGCTGGATTTGATGTTGCCAGAAAAAAATGGTTTCCAAGTCTTGAAAGAATTGCGTGAAAAGGGGATTACGACACCAGTTCTGATTATGACTGCTAAGGAAAGTTTGGATGACAAGGGACATGGATTTGAATTGGGAGCGGATGATTATCTGACCAAACCTTTCTACCTAGAAGAACTCAAAATGCGGATTCAGGCCCTTCTCAAACGTTCAGGCAAGTTTAATGAAAATACCTTGACTTATGGAAATATTGTGGTTAATTTGTCAACCAATACCGTTAAAGTCGAAGATACTCCTGTCGAATTACTGGGGAAAGAGTTTGATTTACTAGTTTATTTCCTCCAAAATCAAAATGTGATTTTGCCGAAGACTCAGATTTTTGACCGTCTATGGGGATTTGATAGTGATACAACGATTTCGGTTGTCGAAGTTTATGTTTCAAAAGTCCGTAAGAAATTAAAAGGAACCACTTTTGCAGAGAATTTGCAAACCTTGCGCAGTGTTGGGTATATTTTAAAAGATGTTCAGTAAACTAAAAAAAACATGGTATGCGGATGACTTTAGTTATTTTATCCGCAACTTTGGTGTCTTCACTCTGATTTTCTCTACCATGACTCTGATTATTTTACAAGTCATGCACTCTAGTCTTTATACTTCGGTGGATGATAAGCTTCATGGGCTGAGTGAAAATCCTCAAGCAGTTATTCAGCTTGCTGTAAATAGGGCAACAGAAGAGATTAAAGATTTAGAGAATGCCGCTACAGATACTAGCAAGACTGAGGTGAAACCCAATGTCAGTTCTAACACAGAAGTCATTCTTTTTGATAAGAATTTTACCCAGCTCCTTTCTGGAAATCGATTTTTGGGCTTGGATAAGATTAAGTTAGAGAAGAAAGAACTAGGACATATCTATCAGATTCAAGTTTTTAATAGCTATGGACAAGAAGAAATTTATCGCATGATTTTGATGGAAACCAATATCAGTTCGGTTTCAACCAATATCAAGTATGCAGCTGTCTTGATTAATACCAGTCAGTTGGAGCAGGCCAGTCAAAAGCATGAGCAATTGATTGTGATTGTGATGGCAAGTTTCTGGATTTTGTCCTTACTTGCCAGTCTCTATCTAGCTAGGGTCAGTGTTAGGCCCCTGCTTGAGAGCATGCAGAAACAACAGTCCTTTGTGGAAAATGCTAGTCATGAGTTACGAACTCCACTCGCAGTTTTGCAAAATCGCTTAGAGACCCTTTTCCGTAAGCCAGAAGCAACCATTATGGATGTGAGTGAAAGCATTGCCTCTAGTTTGGAAGAAGTTCGAAATATGCGGTTTTTGACAACGAACTTGTTGAATTTAGCTCGTAGAGATGATGGGATTAAGCCGGAACTTGCAGAAGTTCCAACCAGTTTTTTCAATACGACTTTCACAAACTATGAGATGATTGCTTCTGAAAATGACCGTGTCTTTCGTTTTGAAAATCGCATCCATCGAACGATTGTCACAGATCAACTTTTACTAAAACAACTGATGACCATCCTATTTGATAATGCTATCAAATATACTGAGGAGGATGGTGAAATTGATTTTATGATTTCAGCGACTGATCGTAATCTTTATTTGCTAGTTTCCGACAATGGAGTCGGTATTTCAGCAGAAGATAAGAAGAAAATTTTTGATCGTTTTTATCGAGTGGACAAGGCTAGAACCCGTCAAAAAGGTGGTTTCGGTTTAGGTTTATCCCTAGCCAAGCAAATTGTAGATGCCCTAAAAGGAACCATTACTGTTAAAGATAATAAACCAAAGGGAACAATCTTTGAAGTGAAGATTGCCATCCACACACCATCTAAAAAGAAAAAATAAAAAGATCGCTCCAGACGGGGCGATATTTTGGATTTATCTTCTACGTTTTCGTTTGATGATAGACCGTTGAACTTTTAAAACAAGTAAGCTGGATCCGATTGCTGCGGCAAATGCAAGAGCAGTTGATAGTTTTAATGCTAAAAAGATAAAACTAAAGATAGCAATACAGATACAAAAAACAGCGATATTAACAAAAAATAGGATTTCCTTGAGATTGGCATCAGATTGTGCTTCAGGTGTATAATCTTGATAGCGAGGAACCTGCTGGCTTAATTCTTTTTGATAGTCTACCTCATAGGATTGTAATTTTCTTACGGGCATTATTCTCTCCTTAACAGTACATACCTATTTTATCATTTTTTCAGCAGAGAATTATTACAGAAAGGTTACAAAAAGAATAAAGTCCCTTTTCAAAATCACTTTTCTTGACACCATAATGTGAAAATGATAGGATGGATGGACACCAAATACTTATTAATATTCATAATTGCTTATATTATCAAGGAAATAGAGCTACCAAATGATTCTTTTTTACGAAAATGTGTTTCCTTATTTTCTTGATTTTATTTAATTTGATTAGTGAGATTTGTTTTGAATACAGAGACAGATTTTCTGTCTCCTATTTTTATAGTAGTAGGGTGTCTAATCGATACCTCTTGAAAAGTTAAAGGAGATCAGCATGTATCTTGCTATCAAAGAAATATTACAAAACAAACTTCGATATAGTTTGATTTTAACTACCATTTTTCTTATCGCTTTCATGGTCTTTTTTATGACCAGCTTAGCTCTTGGTCTTGTGCGAAACAACCGAGCCGCTATTGATAATTGGCAAGCGACGGGTGTGGTTTTATCTGACTACGCAAATGATAATTTGACGGCATCTTTTATTCCTGAAAAGGATTATAAGGATAAGAGTTCTAAAGAGGCAGCTCCACTGGGTTATATGTTCGCTGTGACCAATCTAGTCGGTGATAGTGAAAAGGTCAATGTTTCCATCTT
>CAURHZ010000067.1:0-6965 GCA_963524345.1 uncultured Streptococcus sp. | reverse complement strand
GTTGAATATAATGGTATCTATAATAGAGTAAGCTACACAAAAAAAGAATGGATAATTGATAATTCAGATTTTTATAGTGGTTACAAGGGTTTATTTTTTAACAATAAAGAAAGGTGCTATTATTTATCTAAAAATGATATATTAATCTCAAACGAAAAGAAAAAGATAAGAATTAAATCCATTACTGAAGAAATTTTTAAAGTAGAAGACAATTATTATGTTAGTTATAAGTCGGATATCTTAAAAAAGCTTTCTAATATGAAAAAAGTAGATGGTTTTAGACTACTAAATAAGCCTGATCATGCTGTATTACTCTTTCCTTTAACGTTAATTATATTTGTTTTATTAGGTGCTTGGTTTTTTAAGCCACATTTTCATAATAGTTTTAGAGGTTATTACAGTAAAATAGACTGTGGTATCGCAATTCAGTCGACCGGACTACAAATTGATGGTGATACAGTTTTTGTAGACGGAGCAATATATAAATTGAATGAAGTTACAATGCAGATATTAGATAACGAAAAAAACGTGGTAGGTACATTTGATAAAAAAGGTATTGTCATAAAAAATAAGACAGGGAAAGATTCTTATTATATAAAATATTAGTTACTAATTTTTAACTACTCTATAGTGTTTAAGTGGATTGTTATGAGAGCTTTTGCTCTCTTTTTTCATGTGATAACTTCTCCAATTATCCTCTGCTATACTTTTCTAAGCATGTAGAAATCTAGTTAAGATTTTTCAATGGGGGTTTGGGGGCGAAGCCACCAAGTTATCTTATCGTTGGCTGTCAAAACTGGAAGGTTTTGGTCGGTTGGCGATATGATTTTTGGGATATTGTGGACACAATATCTGAGCTCGCAAAGACCGAACAAGGAGAGACTGAGGTCTTTAGGAATCGTACTGACAATGTGAGGCAGCCTTACATTGTCAGACAAGTGTAATGTTGAAAGGATGGTAAGATGGGACAAGAAATTAAGTTAATCCGTAAGCAATTTAGAATCACGAGACAAGAAGAAAAACAGATAAAAGAAATGATGAGGGAACAAAAAGTGGATAGTTTCTCAGAATTTCTTCGTCAAAATTTATTGGAAAAGAATTATCAGGATAGAATTTTTGAAAGTTGGTTCTCCCTTTGGCAGTCTCAAAAGTTTGAACAGATTAGTCGAGATGTGTATGAAGTTCTGGTTGTCGCAAGAGAAAATCATCAAGTGACTCAAGAGCACGTCTCAATCTTATTGACTTGCGTTCAAGAATTGATTGCAGAAGTGAATCAAGTGCAGCCACTCAGTCGTGAGTTCCGTAAAAAATATATGGGTTAGGAGGATGTAATGGTTTATCGCTATCGTACCAATCTCAAAAAAGTGTTTCTAACTGATCCAGAATTACACCAATTGAATGAACGGATTGCTAAGAGCAATTGTCAAAATTTCTCAGTCTATGCCAGAAAAGTTTTGCTTAATCCCAATATGTCATTTGTCACGATTAACACTGATACTTATGACCAGTTAGTTTTTGAATTGAGACGGATTGGAAATAACATCAATCAAATTGCGCGTGCGATTAATCAAAGCCATCTGATTTCTCAGGACCAATTACAAGAATTGAGTAAAGGAGTCGGAGAGTTAATTAAGGAAGTGGACAAAGAATTTCTAGTGGAGCTGAAAAGACTGAAGGAGTTTCATGGTAGTTACTAAACACTTTGCGACGCACGGAAAAAAATATCGTAGGCGTTTAATTAAGTATATTCTTAACCCTGATAAAACGGACAATTTGAAATTGGTATCTGATTTTGGCATGAGCAATTACTTGGACTTCCCTAGTCATGCAGAAATGGTAGAGATGTACAATGTCAACTTCAGCAATAATGACAAGTTGTACGAATCCAGAAACGACCGACAAGAAAAACACCAACAAACTATTCATGCTCATCACCTCATTCAATCATTTTCTCCTGAAGATAATCTGACACCTGAAGAAATTAACCGCATTGGTTATGAGACCATGATGGAATTGACAGGAGATCGTTTTAAGTTTATCGTAGCAACTCACACAGACAAAGATCATGTTCATAATCACATCCTAATCAATGCTATTGACCGCAATTCAGATAAAAAGTTGATATGGAACTATGCCTTGGAACGAAACCTCCGTATGATTTCAGATCGTATTTCTAAAGTGGCTGGTGCAAAAATTATTGAGAAACGTTATTCCTATCGAGATTATAAAAAATATAGGGAATCTAGTCATAAGTTTGAATTGAAACAACGTCTTTATTTTTTGCTGCAGCAATCTAAATCGTTTGATGATTTTTTAGAGAAAGCAAAGCAGTTGCATGTTCAGATTGATTTTAGTCAAAAGCATAGCCGTTTTTTGATGACAGATAGAACGATGATAAAACCAATTCGAGGACGCCAACTCAGCAAACGAGATCTATATGATGAAGAATTTTTTAGAACGCATTTTGCTAAGCAAGAGATTGAAAGTCGTTTAGAATTTTTGTTGAACCGTGTCAATTCTTTAGAAGAGTTAATAACAAAAGTAAAAGAATTGAATCTAACCATTGACTTAAAACAAAAAAATGTAACTTTTATCCTGGAAGAAGATAATCAAAAGATAAGTTTGGGTCATCAAAAAATAAGTGATAAGAAATTATATGATGTCAAATTTTTTCAAGATTATTTTAAAAATAAGGAAGTCGTTGCTTCAGAAGGATTAGTGAATTTACAGGAACAGTACCATGTTTTCCAAGAAGAACGATATAAGGATAAAGTATCCACTGAAGAGATTGAGGAAGCCTTTAAGACATTTAAGGAAAAACGAGATACCGTTCGTGAATTTGAAGTGGAACTTGCAGAGAACCAAATAGAGAAGCTAGTTGATGAGGGCATTTATATCAAAATGTCTTTTGGTATTAATCAGAGTGGTCTCATTTTCATTCCAAATTATCAATTAGATATTCTGGAAGAAGAGAATCAAACAAAATATAAAATCTTTATACGTGAGACAACCTCATACTTTGTATATAACAAAGAACATTCGGATAAGAATCAGTATGTCAAAGGACGAACATTGATAAGACAGCTAACCAACGATAGTCGAGTAATACCATACAGAAGACCTACAGTTAAGAGTCTACAGGAAAAGATTACTGAGATTAACCTCTTCATTGAATTAACTGAAGTAGATAAGAAATACCAAGACATTAAAGACGAGTTAGTAAAAGAAATAGCAGAGATAGATATAAAACTCAATCAAATTAATGAAAAAATCGCCAACTTAAATAAGATGGCGGAAGTGCTTATCAATTTGAAGAGTGAGGATGTGAGCAGTCGAAAGCTTGCAAGATATGACTTTTCAAAACTGAACTTGACAGAATCAACTTCATTAGAACAAGTGACTGAAGAAATAAGAGCATTGCAAGAGGAACTAGGTCACCATATTGGTGAGTATGAGAGACTCATAAAAAGATTAGAAACATTTGTAAAAATGTTGAATACTGGTAAAGGCGTTAATCAAAAATTTGATATGGAGATTTCATTACAGTAATAGAAATGCTGGCAATGTAACTATCTCGACATTTTAAATTTATTTTATAGATATTTAATGACAAATAATATGCTTATTCTCGTCAATTTATAATGATAATGCTGAATTAATTCAGACTGCCAGAGAGAAAGGACAGCGAGTGAGGTGCCCATGAGGTCATTATCTTTGAGTTTGCCAATAATCTATTGTTTAGAGATGTCAAAAACGGTAAGAATATGCAAAACCTCATCGCAGCATTATTATTCTTATCAATAATCATCAGCCATAAATTATTTTCATCAATTAATTGTTTGGATAAAAGAAAGTTCAGACCTCAATCGTTACATGAGAGGGCGTGAACTAATCCGTCAACTTACTCACGACAGCACGCATATCCCTAGACGTAGGCGACCAACCATTGCCAACCTCAAAGAGAAAATCGCGGAGGTGAATCTTCTTATCGAATTAGACTTTAACAATCAGTCTTACCAGTAAATCAAAGATGAGTTAATCAAGGAAATCGCCCAGCTGGATTTGACCATTACAGATTTGCAGGATAAACTAGCTCATCTTAATAAGGTAGCAGAAGTACTAATTAATCTCAATAATTCTGGCCCAGAAAATAGAAGATTGGCAAAATATGATTATGCTAAGATGAACATGACGTCAGCCATTAAAATGGAGCAGGTGGAGAAAGAGATTGAAGAAAATCAAAAATCCATGATGAAATCGATAGATGATTACGAATATAAGATTAGGAGACTGGAGAATTTTATCAACATACTTGATAACACAGGGCGTCAAAATATCACCAATTTAGAACACGAAAATAAATCAATCTAGTTGTTTGAGATACCACAGAAAAATTATAAGACTGATAGTATTAATTTCACTATCAGTCTTACAGGTTATTTAAGGTTCAGGTAGAACTCCAATATCAAGATAAATTAAAAAGTATCTAATTCCTTTAAATAATTTTCTATCTTCATAAGCATTAAAGGATTATTATAGATCTTGCATAATTCCCTTGCTTCTATATAATAATTTTTGACTTGTTCTTTATCTAGAAATTGTTCTCCAGCATTTCCGACGAGTATGAGTAGGGGAGCTAATTGGTAGCTTGTTTGTCGCTTTTTACAGAGTTCAATCGTTTCAAGAGCTTCTTGGATAGCTTCGTTATGTTTTGCCTTTGACACTAAATAGTGAGCGTAGTTGTAACGAACTCTGATGTAGCCAAATAAAAACTCTTGATAATCCAGATTTTTTGTCTGATACAACTCCATTAAGTGAAAGTAGTTTGCTTCATATTCTTGTTCACGGTCCACTAAGGAATAGAAATTAGATAGAGTATTCATTACCTTTAAGTAAATCAGAGTATTTGAGGATACTTTTGATAATATATTTTCCAAATAAGAAATAGCCTCATACTTGTGGTCATATTGATAGAAGTCAATAATAGCTTTTATCCATTCAAGATACATCTTGTCTTCTAGTGTTAGAAAATTGTTTCGCTCTAACTCTATCTTATAAAGATATTCTAAATCTTTATAATTTCTATCTTCTAGTAGACGAGAAGATAAATTCTTGAAGTTAGATAGGTTAGATTTTACTTCAATTTGTTCATTGAAAAAGTAATCCAACGGGACCTCAAGTCGTTGAGAGAGTTTGAACAAAAGGTCTGCGGAGGGAATAAAACGCCCTCTCTCAATCTTGCTGATCTGACTTTGTTCACAAATTCCTTCTGCAAGAGTTTGTTGGGAAAGTCCCAGTTCTTTTCTTTTAGTTCTGAATTTTTCGGAGAGTATATTCATTAAAAAACAATAATCCTTTCAACTTATTTAAGTTAATTATAATTTTTTTAGTTCAAAATAGCAATTATTAAGATCTATTTATTCTTTTTAGGAATATAAAAGAAAAAAATTCCAAAAATAAATAAAAACTCTTGACTTTATGAGATATATCAGTTAAAATAAAGTCAAGGAAAAAGAAAGGGCTTTCATTACATGAGAAAAAAACGTGGAATTAATCAGTTGATGGCATTCTTATTGTTAGGTTCTATCGCATTTAGCAACGTCTTTTTTTACAGACAACCGAATCCGAAAGATACTTCAGCCTTCTCTTATGAAGTGAGGATAGGAGTACAAAATAAATCCAGTGGTCTTGATGTAGGTAAGGCAGATTAAAACCCGGTATTTTGCACGAGAATGATAGAGTTATAATTTATCTAAAAAAACAAAAAATATAGAGCAACTTATTTAATTATTTAACTTTTTATAAGGAGGAGTAATTACTTATGACCAACTTTAATTCAAACGAAAAATTTTGTGGAAAAAGTTTAAAATCATTGTCTGCTGATGAAATGAGTTTAATATATGGTGCATCTGATGGTGCAGAGCCACGTTGGACGCCTACTCCTTTAATTTTGAAATCAGCTGCAGCTAGCTCGAAAGTATGTATTAGTGCACTTGTTTCTGGTATTGGGGGGCTAGTTAGCTACAATAATGATTGTTTGGGGTAAATTAAAATGAAAAATGATTTTGTAATCGGAAAGAGTTTGAAAGAATTATCCCTTGAAGAAATGCAATTGGTTTATGGTGGCACAGATGGTGCTGACCCTAGATCAACAATTATATGTTCTGCTACATTAAGTTTTATTGCATCATATTTGGGTTCAGCTCAGACTCGTTGTGGCAAAGATAACAAGAAAAAATAAAATATTCAATTTTAAAAAATAAAAGTTGCTCTTTATTTTCCTCTCTCGTAACTAATAAGTTTGAGAGAGGTTTTTTATTAAAAATCAATAGTAAGTCGTATAGGTTGGAGGTAAGTAAATGAAATATAAAATTAAAAATGTGCATAAAACATTGTTTATTAAGGAAAGATATCAAATATTATCTGAACGAAATGATAATTCCTTAAATAACTTTTCATTAAATAATTGGCGTTCTACAATGTCAATTATTTCTGAAAAAACTTTTGAAGAAATGTTGAAATTAAATAATTACAATAAAAAAATATTTTCTAACACTGTGAACTATGATTATACTGAGGAACAGATAAGACTATATTCAGAATATGCTGAAAATTCGGAATGGTATAAATTTGCGGAGGGTTCATTTGAAATATTTAGAAAACATCCCCAAAGAATTAATTTTAAGAAAGATTTTTCTAGAATTTTGGAACCCTTTATTATTAATTTGCTTAAATTAATCAATAATTATCTAGATAATAAAGAATACGAGTGGGTTGACAAGAATGGAAATATTCTTTCCTCTCTAGTATTTTATTTAGAAGATTTAATCTATCCTTGGATTGTTAAACCTTTGGTTTTAGAGATAAATTCATTGCGTGAAAAAGGTTTGCTTGAAGGGGAATCGGAGCAGCAACGGTACAAATATTTTATAACATTGCTTGACAAGGAAGAGCATCTATTAAAT
>CAURHZ010000066.1:0-7014 GCA_963524345.1 uncultured Streptococcus sp. | reverse complement strand
ACTTGCTCAAGGTAATGAACCGCGACAAAAAGGATTTGATTGCCTTTGGAGATGAACACAATGATACCGAAATGCTCGCTTTTGCTGGGAAAGGTTATGCAATGAAAAATGCCAACCCAGAGCTACTCCCCTATGCAGATGAGCAAATTTCCTTGACAAATGACCAAGACGGGGTTGCCAAAACCCTACAAGACTTATTCTTATAGTCCATACTGATACTCAATGAAAATCAAAGAGCAAACTAGGAAGCTAGCCGTAGGCAGTACTTGAGTACGGCAAGGCGAAGCTGACGTGGTTTGAATTTGATTTTCGAAGAGTATGACCAGCTTGCGAGCTGGTCTTTGTGTTCTTTTCACAGTCTCATCAACCAGTTAATCGATTGTTCTATTTTTTGCCTCCAAAACCTTGGAAAAGGCTTTCTTTTGTGATATACTTCACATATAAATACAAGAGAGCTCGTCATACTCGACTCTGTTGACACAAAATCAATCCAGTCCTGTTTCTCCTGCTCTCAGTTAATATCAAGGAGGATAGCTATGAAAGCTGTTGTTGTAAATCCAGAAAGCACTGGTGTTGCTGTTGAAGAAAAAGTACTCCGTCCACTTGAAACTGGAGAAGCACTTGTAGAAATTGAATACTGTGGTGTTTGCCACACTGACCTCCACGTTGCCCATGGTGACTTTGGTCAAGTACCAGGACGTGTTTTAGGACATGAAGGTGTTGGTATCGTTAAAGAAATTGCCCCAGATGTGAAAAGCCTTAAAGTCGGTGACCGCGTCAGCGTTGCTTGGTTCTTTGAAGGATGTGGTACTTGCGAATACTGTACAACTGGCCGTGAAACTCTTTGCCGTACTGTAAAAAATGCTGGCTACTCAGTAGACGGTGGTATGGCCGAACAATGTATCGTAACTGCAGACTATGCTGTTAAAGTTCCTGACGGACTTGATCCAGCCCAAGCTTCTTCTATCACATGTGCTGGTGTAACGACCTATAAAGCTATAAAAGAAGCAAAAGTTGAACCGGGTCAATGGGTTGTTCTTTACGGTGCTGGTGGACTTGGTAACCTAGCTGTTCAATACGCTAAAAAAGTATTCAATGCTCATGTCATCGCAGTTGATATCAATAACGACAAACTTGCCCTTGCAAAAGAAGTAGGCGCTGACATTGTTATTAACGGCCTCGAAGTTGAAGATGTACCTGGACTCATCAAGGAAAAAACTGATGGTGGAGCTCATTCAGCTGTCGTAACTGCTGTGTCTAAAGTTGCCTTCAACCAGGCTGTTGACTCAGTTCGTGCCGGTGGTCGCGTAGTCGCTGTTGGTCTTCCTTCTGAAATGATGGAACTCAGCATCGTCAAAACCGTTCTAGATGGAATCCAAGTCATCGGTTCTCTTGTAGGAACTCGTAAAGACTTGGAAGAAGCCTTCCAATTCGGTGCAGAAGGTTTAGTAGTTCCAGTTGTGCAAAAACGTCCAGTAGAAGATGCTGTAGCCATTTTCGACGAAATGGAAAAAGGTCAAATCCAAGGACGTATGGTACTCGACTTCACCCACTAATCTAATAAAAATCTATTTTAAAAGTTGGAATACGCTTCCAACTTTTTTATATTAAATTTTTTAATAAGGATTCAAAAAAACGTCTCCAAAACTCAATATATCAATATTTTCAGATGTAATCTTTTTAATTATTTTATGATAAATAGTTGATTTTTAGATGAAAACGGTTTATACTTAAACAGTCTTAAAGTTTTCTTAAACGAAAACTAAAACAAAAAAGGAGGAATGACAATAATGAGTATCGGAATCATTATTGCAAGCCACGGCGAATTTGCTGCGGGTATTCATCAGTCAGGATCTATGATCTTTGGTGAACAAGAAAAGGTTCAAGTTGTAACCTTTATGCCAAATGAAGGTCCTGATGATTTATACGCTAAGTTTAATAACGCTGTTGCTGCATTTGACGCAGAAGATGAGGTTCTAGTTTTGGCTGACCTTTGGAGTGGATCTCCATTTAACCAAGCTAGCCGCGTGATGGGAGAAAATCCTGAGCGTAAGTTTGCCATCATCACAGGACTTAACTTACCGATGTTAATTCAAGCCTACACAGAGCGCCTCATGGACGCTGCTGCAGGTGTAGAAAAAGTCGCTGCTAATATCATTAAAGAAGCCAAAGATGGCATCAAGGCTCTTCCAGAAGAGCTAAACCCAGTTGAGGAAGTAGCAAGCGCTGCAGCTGCTCCAGTTGCCCAAGCTGCTATTCCAGAAGGAACTGTCATCGGAGACGGTAAACTCAAAATCAACCTTGCCCGTCTAGACACTCGTTTACTTCACGGTCAGGTTGCAACTGCTTGGACTCCAGATTCAAAAGCAGATCGTATTATCGTTGCTTCAGACAACGTTGCAAACGACGATCTTCGTAAAGAATTGATTAAACAAGCGGCTCCGAATGGAGTAAGAGCCAATGTTGTACCAATCCAAAAATTGATTGAGGTTTCAAAAGACCCACGTTTTGGAGAAACACATGCCCTTATCTTGTTTGAAACACCTCAAGATGCCCTTCGCGCAATTGAAGGTGGCGTGCCAATCAAGACTCTTAACGTAGGATCAATGGCTCACTCAACTGGTAAAACAATGATCAACAACGTTTTGTCTATGGACAAAGAAGACGTTGCTACATTTGAAAAAATGCGTGACCTCGGTGTTGAATTTGACGTACGTAAAGTACCAAACGACACCAAAAAAGATTTGTTTGACTTGATTAACAAAGCCAACGTTCAATAATAGACATTAAACTATAGAAGAATCCTAAGAAAATTTTTACTTTATTATCATTAAATAGAAAAGGAATAAAACCATGTCAGATATTTCAATTATTTCTGCTGTCTTGGTTGTAGTTGTTGCCTTCCTTGCAGGTCTTGAAGGTATCCTCGACCAATTCCAATTCCATCAACCAATCGTCGCATGTACCCTTATCGGACTTGCAACTGGTAACCTCGAAGCAGGTGTTATGCTTGGTGGATCACTTCAAATGATCGCCCTTGGTTGGGCAAACATCGGAGCTGCCGTAGCTCCTGACGCTGCTCTTGCATCTGTTGCCGCAGCAATCATCTTGATCAAAGGTGGTAACTTTACTACTGAAGGTATCGCCGTTGCAACAGCAACAGCTATCCCTCTTGCCGTAGCTGGACTTTTCTTGACTATGATTGTTCGTACAATCTCAGTTGGTTTGGTTCACACTGCCGATGCTGCTGCTAAAGAAGGAAATATTGCAGCTGTTGAACGTGCTCACTTTGTTGCACTTCTTCTTCAAGGTCTTCGTATTGCAATCCCTGCTGCCTTCCTTATCGCTATCCCAGCTTCTGCCGTTCAAGATGCTCTTAAATTGATGCCAGACTGGTTGAACGGTGGTATGGCTGTCGGTGGTGCTATGGTCGTTGCCGTTGGTTACGCTATGGTTATCAACATGATGGCAACTCGTGAAGTATGGCCATTCTTCGCAATCGGTTTTGCTTTTGCCGCCATTTCTCAATTGACTTTGATTGCCCTTGGTGTAGTCGGTGTTGCCCTTGCCTTCATCTACCTTAACCTTTCAAAACAAGGTGGTAACGGTGGCGGCGGAGCTGCAACTTCTAACGACCCAATCGGTGATATCCTAGAAGACTACTAGAAAGGGGAACAACCATGACTGAAAAACTTCAATTATCAAAATCAGATCGTAAAAAAGTTTGGTGGCGTTCACAATTCCTTCAAGGTTCTTGGAACTACGAGCGTATGCAAAACTTGGGTTGGGCTTACTCATTGATCCCAGCTATCAAAAAATTGTACACTACTAAAGAAGACCAAGCTGCTGCTCTTGAGCGCCACCTTGAGTTCTTTAACACTCACCCATACGTAGCTGCTCCAATCATGGGGGTTACTCTTGCACTTGAAGAAGAACGTGCTAACGGTGTTGAAATTGATGACGCTGCTATCCAAGGGGTTAAAATCGGTATGATGGGACCTCTTGCAGGTATCGGTGACCCAGTATTCTGGTTTACAGTTCGTCCTATCCTTGGAGCTCTTGGTGCATCACTTGCTGCATCTGGTAACTTGGTTGGTCCACTTCTCTTCTTCTTCGGATGGAATGCGATCCGTATGGCCTTCCTATGGTACACACAAGAATTTGGTTACAAAGCTGGATCTGAAATCACTAAAGACATGTCTGGTGGTATCTTGAAAGACATCACTAAAGGTGCTTCTATCCTTGGTATGTTCATCCTTGCCGTCCTTGTACAACGTTGGGTATCGATCAACTTCACTGTTAACCTTCCAGGTAAACAATTGGCTGAAGGTGCCTACATCAACTTCCCAGAAGGACCTGTATCAGGTGCTGAATTGAAAGGTATCCTTGGTCAAGCACTTGGTGGATTGAGCTTAGACAAGATTCAACCACAAACTCTCCAAGGTCAGTTAAATTCATTGATTCCAGGATTGATGGGACTTCTCCTTACTTTCCTTTGCATGTGGTTGCTTAAGAAAAAAGTATCACCAATCTCAATCATCCTTGCACTCTTTGCAGTAGGTATCGCAGCTCGTTTCTTCGGTATCATGTAATCAAGAAACTCAAAAGGAACCAGGTTCTAAACCTGATTCCTTTTTTCTATGCTTTTATACTCAATGAAAATCAAAGAGCAAACTAGGAAGCTAGCCACAGGCTGTACTTGAGTACGGCAAAGCGAAGCTGACGTGGTTTGAAGAGATTTTCGAAGAGTATTATTCTGCCAAGGCTCCCATTGGATCCCAAGGTGCAAGTACGATTGGTTCTGCTTCATAGGCAGCTTGTTCTTCTGCTGTCAGCAATTCTTTACGGACAACGATTTGGTAAGTGTATTCGTCCATCCAAGCGTCTGAGGCAACAAAGTAACCATCTGTACCGACCTTATCTCCCCAAGAGTTTTCAACCTTCCACTTGGTTGATTTGCCATTTTCATCCAAATCAACACCTGTCAAGACCATAGCGTGGGTCATCAAGCTTTCGTTGTAGTCCAAACGTCCAGCCTTGTCTTGAGTGAGTTTAATGTCCATGCTTGATTCAAAGTCATAAACATCTGTCGCAAGGATTCCAGCTTTGCGGTTGCTGAGCTGGCCGACATCTGATCCAAACCAAACAGTCTCACCTGCTTGCATTTGGGCAATCGCTAATTCTTTCAAGCGTTCCATCGGTACATTGATGTAACGAACCGCACGGCTACCAACCACATTCCCCAACATCTCAACTGTGTAAGATTGGCCGTAAGGCTTGTCAGCGGTTGGAGCATTGATAACAGAAACGTAATCTTCTAGTGGAAGATTAACATATTTCTTGTAAAATTCCTGTGGTGTAATGCCCTTTTCACTTTGGTAGTTGTTATCCTTATCGCGATAAGCAAAGTCAAATTTACGTGGTGGAAGACCCAATGACATAGCAAGAAAATTAAAGATTTCTTGCAAGAGGTCTTCTTTCTTAGCTTGAACAGTCGCTTGGTCTGCGCCAGAAGCAAGCAAGTCACGCAAGATTTGAGCATCTTGGCGAAGCAATTTGTTAAGGATGGCATTGAGCTCACGACTGCTACTAGATGAAACAGACTCAGGGTAAACAGACTTAGGAACGACACCGTATTTCTCAAAGAGGGCAACGACCATATCCCATTGACCACCGTCTTGTTGTGGTGTTTGAAGTAGGAATTTAACCTTGCGGCTCGTCAAGTCCTGGTCTGCAGTCGCAATGACTTGCTCCAAGAACCAGTTTGATTTCTCATACTTGTCCCAGAAAAATGTGTGGGCCTGTGATAACTCAAAATTTTCTAGTTTGTATTGTGAGATAAGCTTGTGGCGGAAGGTGTTGAGGGCTGCAAACATCCAGCAACGACCAGATGCTTTCTGGTTAGTTACCTTGTCCTTGGTCAAATCCAATGAGAAAACAGGTGTATTGTCTACATGGCTTTGACGGCGTTCTAGAGCTGCAAAAATTCCGTTGTGGCTAGCAGCATTTTCAATCGCTTGGTATTTTACATTTGCTTCATAGTTGGCAAATAATTTATCAGTAAATGATTCTTGAATCGCGTTCATAGATTCCTCCTTTTATTCTACAGTCTATTATAACTCTTTTCACAAAGGAAGCAACTGAAAAATATAAAAGGCAAGGATATTCTTCCTCACCTTTTTCAAATATAAACTAAATTAAACAATACCAGCACGGAGAACTTCTAATTCTTCTTTGGTCAAGCGACGCCATTCTCCTCGTTCTAAGTTCTCATCCAAGACTAAAGTTCCCATGGTCAAACGCTGTAGGTCTACTACTTCCTTGCCACAGTAGCCCACCATACGCTTGACCTGATGGAACTTCCCTTCTGCAATGGTCACACGGATTTGGCTTTGATTCTTTTCTGTATCTATAGACACAAGCTCCAGTTTAGCGGGCTGACAAGTAAAGTCTTTAAGAGGAATTCCCTTGGCAAATATATCCACATCTTCTTGGGTCATGATTCCCTTGACCTGGGCCAGATAGGTCTTATCCACATGACGCTTGGGTGAAAGAAGAGCATGGGCAAGCTGGCCATCATTGGTCAAGAGTAGAAGACCATGTGTATCAATATCCAAGCGTCCTACTGGGAAAACTTCCTTGCTCCGAGCAATATCATCCAACAAGTCCAGAACGGTTCTGTGTTTGGGATCCTCAGTCGCTGAAATAACCCCTTTGGGCTTGTTCATCATGTAGTAGACAAACTCTTCATACTCCAGTACTTGCCCATCAAAGTGAATCTCATCTCTTTCTTCATCAATCTGCAATTTAGCTGATTTTTCTTTTTTACCATTTACAGTCACGCGCCCAGCCTTGAGCAAGTTTTTGACCTCAGTCCGACTCCCCACAGCGCAGGCCACTAAAAATTTATCTAATCTCATAGAACTATTATATCATACCCAAAAGGAGGCTGGTACAATGACCAACCTCCTTTTCGTTTCATACTCTTCAAAAATCTCTTCAAACCGCGTCAAC
>CAURHZ010000065.1:0-7056 GCA_963524345.1 uncultured Streptococcus sp. | reverse complement strand
AAGTATGGATTTTTTTCAAATTGTCTTTCATTTTAAGTCAAAATTGGTAGAGAAGGCAACTGAGCAAATTTCTAGTAAAACCAAGCTAGCAACTTCAGTTGCCTCCTAATTTTCAAAAGAAAAACATAAATAAATAGTTGAAAAAATTCACAGCATTCACCATTATTTTCAAGGAGAAAAACAGTGAAAAAAAGGAAAAAACTCGCTCTATCCCTTGCAGCTTTTTTGCTGGCAGGTTCGTTGGCGGGATGTGCTAGCTGGATTGATCGTGGAGAATCCATGACAGCTGTCGGCTCAACGGCTCTTCAGCCCTTGGTCGAAGCAACAGCAGATGAATTTGGCTCTATGCACGTTGGAAAAACAGTCAACGTCCAAGGTGGAGGATCTGGTACAGGTCTGTCTCAGGTTCAGTCTGGAGCTGTTGATGTAGGAAATTCAGACGTATTTGCCGAGGAAAAAGACGGTATCAACGCCTCTGCTTTAGTAGACCACAAGGTTGCTGTAGCGGGCTTGGCGGTGATTGTGAACAAGGAAGTTGATGTTGAAAATCTGACAACTGAACAACTCCGTAGCATCTTCACAGGTCAAGTGACCAACTGGAAAGAGGTTGGGGGGAAAGACCTAGCCATTTCTATTATCAACCGTGCGGCAAGTTCTGGTTCGCGTGCAACCTTTGATAGTGTTATCATGGATGGCCAATCTGCCATTCAGAGTCAAGAACAGGATTCAAATGGGATGGTCAAAAACATTGTTTCCCAGACACCAGGAGCCATTTCTTACCTAGCTTTTGCCTATGTGGATGACTCAGTTAAACGCATGAAGTTGAACGGCTATGAGCCAATTGCAGAAAATGTTACAACCAATAACTGGCCTTTGTGGTCTTATGAACACATGTATACTCTAGGTCAGCCCAATGAATTAGTGGCAGAATTTCTCAACTTTGTCCTTTCAGATGAAGCGCAAAGCGGAATCGTTAAGGGAATGGGCTATATTTCTGTCAAGGAAATGAAGGTTGAAAAAGACGCTGTTGGAACGGTGACAGCACTAGAAGGGAGTCACTAATGAATCAAGAAGAATTAGCTAAAAAATTACTTTCTCCCTCAAAAAACTCTCGTTTAGAGAAACTAGGAAAAGGCTTGACCTTTGCCTGTCTGTCTTTGATTGTCATCATTGTGGCTATGATTTTAATCTTCGTAGCTCAAAAAGGTTTGTCGACCTTCTTTGTCAATGGAGTCAATATCTTTGATTTCCTCTTTGGCCAAACTTGGAATCCTTCAGGTAAACAATTTGGTGCCCTTCCTATGATTTTGGGTTCCTTTATTGTCACAATCTTGTCAGCTCTTATCGCAACTCCTTTTGCCATTGGTGCGGCAGTCTTTATGACCGAAGTCTCACCAAAAGGTGCTAGAATCTTGCAACCAGCCATTGAATTGCTTGTCGGTATCCCTTCCGTCGTGTATGGATTTATCGGTTTGCAGGTCGTAGTTCCTTTTGTCCGCAGTGTCTTTGGTGGAACTGGTTTTGGGATTTTGTCAGGGATTTTCGTTCTCTTTGTCATGATTGTACCGACGGTAACCTGTATGACAACCGATAGCTTGCGTGCCGTACCTCGTCACTACCGCGAAGCTAGTTTGGCTATGGGGGCCACCCGCTGGCAAACCATCTGGCGCGTGACCTTGAAGGCAGCGCGTTCAGGGATTTTCACAGCAGTGGTCTTTGGGATGGCGCGTGCCTTTGGTGAGGCTTTGGCCATTCAGATGGTGGTCGGAAACTCAGCCGTTGTCCCAACTTCATTAACAACACCTGCTGCGACCTTGACCTCTGTCTTGACCATGGGTATCGGAAATACTGTTATGGGAACTGTTGACAATAACGTTCTCTGGTCACTGGCCTTAGTCTTGCTCTTGATGAGTTTGGCCTTCAACAGTGTGATTAAATTGATTACGAAAGAAAGAGGAAAGAAAAACTATGCACGCTAAGAAATTAGATAAAATTGCAACAGCTGTCCTCTACTCGATTGCAGGAATTATTGTGGCCATCTTGGCATCCTTGATTCTTTATATCTTGGTTCGCGGTTTGCCTCATATCTCTTGGTCTTTCTTGACTGGCAAATCATCTTCTTACCAAGCTGGTGGAGGGATTGGAATTCAGCTCTATAATTCCTTCTTCCTTCTAGTCATTACCTTGATTATCTCTGTGCCTTTATCTATGGGGGCTGGGATTTTCCTAGCTGAATATGCTAAAAAAGGTCCTGTAACCAATTTTGTCAGAACCTGTATTGAAATCTTGTCTTCACTGCCATCAGTGGTTGTGGGTCTCTTTGGTTACTTGATCTTTGTAGTCCAGTTTGAGTATGGATTTTCAATCATTTCAGGTGCCTTGGCTTTGACAGTCTTTAACCTGCCTCAGATGACTCGAAATGTTGAGGACAGCTTGAAACACGTTCACCATACACAACGTGAGGCTGGTCTAGCCCTTGGGATTTCTCGTTGGGAGACTGTGGTCCATGTGGTCATTCCAGAAGCCCTTCCAGGTATTGTGACTGGGGTCGTCTTGGCATCTGGTCGTATCTTTGGTGAGGCTGCTGCTTTGATTTATACAGCAGGACAATCTGCTCCAGCCCTTGAATGGTCTAACTGGAATATTCTCAGTGTGACCAGCCCAATCTCTATCTTCCGTCAAGCAGAAACCTTGGCTGTCCACATCTGGAAAGTCAATAGTGAAGGAACCATTCCTGATGGAACCATCGTATCAGCAGGTTCTGCCGCCGTGCTCCTCATCTTTATCCTCATCTTTAACTTTGGAGCCCGCAAACTCGGAAGCTACCTACATAAGAAATTAACCGCTGCCTAAAGGAGAAGCCATGTCAAAATATAATTGGGATGAAAAGCATATCATCACCTTTCCTGAAGAGAAAGTGGCCCTCTCTACTAAGGATTTACATGTTTACTACGGTAAAAAGGAATCCATCAAGGGCATCGATATGCAATTTGAAAAAAATAAGATTACAGCCTTAATTGGCCCTTCTGGTTCAGGAAAATCAACCTACCTTCGCAGTCTCAACCGTATGAATGATACGATTGATATTGCCAAGGTAACAGGTCAAATCCTCTATCAAGGAATTGATGTCAACCGTCCAGAAATCAATGTTTATGAGATGCGTAAGCATATCGGAATGGTCTTCCAACGACCAAATCCCTTTGCCAAGTCTATCTACCGCAATATCACTTTTGCTCATGAACGTGCAGGAGTCAAGGATAAGCAAGTCTTGGATGAAATTGTAGAAACTTCTCTTCGTCAAGCTGCCCTTTGGGACCAGGTCAAAGATGATTTGCACAAGTCAGCCTTGACCTTATCAGGTGGTCAGCAACAACGTCTCTGTATCGCTCGTGCCATTTCTGTTAAACCAGATATCCTCTTGATGGATGAGCCTGCGTCTGCCTTGGATCCGATTGCGACAGCCCAGCTGGAAGAAACCATGCTAGAATTGAAGAAGGATTTCACTATCATCATCGTAACCCACAGTATGCAACAGGCTGCGCGTGCTAGTGACTACACAGGATTTTTCTACTTGGGTGACTTGATCGAGTACGATAAGACCTCTAATATTTTCCAAAATGCCAAACTACAGTCAACCAATGACTACGTAACAGGACACTTTGGATAGAAAGGAAACAGTATGACAGAAGCGATTTTACAGGTATCAGACCTGTCCGTTTACTACAATCAAAAAAAGGCCTTGAATAGTGTTTCCCTATCTTTCCAATCTAAGGAAATTACAGCCTTGATTGGTCCATCTGGATCAGGGAAATCAACCCTCCTCAAGGCTATCAACCGCATGGGAGATCTTAATCCAGAAGTGACCACAACTGGTTCAGTGGTTTATAATGGCCACAACATCTATAGTCCTCGTACAGATACAGTTGAATTGCGTAAGGAAATCGGTATGGTTTTCCAACAGCCCAACCCCTTCCCTATGTCTATCTACGAAAATGTTGTCTACGGACTTCGTATCAATGGAGTGAAGGACAAGCAGGTTCTGGACGAGGCGGTAGAAAAAGCCTTGCAACGTGCTTCTATCTGGGATGAGGTAAAGGATCGCCTACATGATTCAGCTATCGGGCTTTCAGGTGGACAACAGCAACGTGTCTGTGTTGCCCGTGTCTTGGCAACCAGTCCTAAAATCATTCTCTTGGATGAACCGACTTCAGCCTTGGACCCTATCTCTGCTGGTAAGATTGAGGAAACCTTGTATGGTCTAAAAGATAAATACACTATGCTCTTGGTTACACGTTCTATGCAACAAGCCTCTCGTATCTCTGACAAAACGGGATTTTTCCTTGATGGAGATTTGATTGAGTTTAACGATACCAAGAAGATGTTCCTCAACCCACAACACAAGGAAACAGAAGATTATATTTCAGGAAAATTTGGATAAGGAGATAAATGATGTTACGTTCTCAATTTGAGGAAGATTTAGAGAAATTGCACAACCAGTTCTATGCTATGGGACAAGAAGTGCTATCCCAAATCAATCGGACAGTGCGTGCCTTTGTTACGCATGACCGTGATTTGGCCAAAGAAGTCATCGAAGACGATGCAGAAGTGAACGAATACGAAGTGAAATTGGAGAAGAAATCATTTGAAATGATTGCCCTACAACAACCGGTTTCTCAAGACTTGCGTACTGTTTTGACAGTCTTGAAGGCTGTATCTGACTTGGAACGTATGGGTGACCATGCCGTTTCCATTGCAAGAGCGGCAATTCGTATGAAAGGGGAGCAACGCATTCCAGCTGTTGAAGAAGAAATCAAGAGAATGGGTCGCGATGTCAAGAACTTCGTCGAAGCAGCCCTTGAACTCTATCTGAATGGTTCAGTAGACCAGGCCTATGAAGTAGCAGCCATGGACGAAAAAATCAACCATTACTTTGATAGTATTCGTGACTTGGCTACAGAAGAAATCAAAAAAAATCCTGATGCCATTGTTACAGGTCGTGATTACTTCCAAGTGATTGCCTTCTTGGAACGTATTGGAGACTATGCCAAAAATATCTGTGAATGGGTTGTTTACTTTGAAACAGGTAAGATTGTCGAACTATAAAGTATTCAAAGGATAAAATTATTGTGAAAGCTTACTTTTTAATACAGTAAGCTTTCATTGTATAGATAGTTTACTTTGTCAGAGGTGAATAATGAACTACATACAGAATATCAGAAAAAAAGTTGGAAAAGATAAAATTATTTTAAATTTTACCTGTGGAATATTAAGTCAATCAGGAAAAATTTTATTACAAAAACGAGCAGATAAAGGAACGTGGGGATTACCAGGTGGTGCTCTTGAATTAGGAGAATCGGCTTTAGAAGCTTTAGTGCGAGAGTTTTATGAAGAAACAGGAGTCGAAGTGAGGGTGGAAAAACTCTTAAATGTTTATACAAAATATTCAGACAGTTATCCGAATGGTGATGAGGCTCAAGTTCTTACAATCTTGTATTTAGTTTCATCTGAAACTTCTATCTCTACAAATTTTTTTACAAGTGATGAAACTTTAGAATTAGGATTTTTTGATCATAGTGACATACAAAATATTGCAATTGTAAACCAGCAGCATCAAGATATGATAAATGATTTTTTTGAAAATAAGTTCCCAATAGATAGATAAACTAATCACTGTATTTCTATTTTTTAGTAAATATATTTTATGAAAATGTAAGAAAAATACTTGACAAGCAACTTGGATAGCGTTATAATTATACAAAATTAACAGAGAGGTTGTTTATTTATGAAATCGAAAAAATGGATATTTGTTTTATGTAGCTTTCTTGCAAGTTTCTTCTTAGTGGCTTGCCAGTCGGGTTCTAATGGTTCTCAGTCAGCTGTTGAGGCCATTAAGCAAAAAGGGAAATTGGTTGTGGCGACCAGCCCTGACTATGCACCTTTTGAATTTCAGTCTTTGGTTGACGGGAAAAATCAGGTAGTCGGTGCGGATATTGACATGGCTCAAGCTATCGCTGATGAACTTGGGGTCAAGTTGGAAATTTCAAGCATGAGTTTTGATAATGTCTTGACTAGTCTTCAAACTGGTAAGGCTGACCTAGCAGTTGCAGGAATTAGCGCTACTGACGAGAGAAAAGAAGTCTTTGACTTTTCAATCCCTTACTATGAAAACAAGATTAGTTTCTTGGTTCGGAAGGCTGATGTAGAAAAATACAAGGATTTAACTAGCCTAGAAAGTGCTAATATTGCAGCCCAAAAAGGGACTGTTCCAGAATCAATGGTCAAGGAACAATTGCCAAAAGCTCAATTGACTTCCCTAACCAATATGGGTGAAGCTGTCAATGAATTGCAGGCTGGAAAAGTAGATGCTGTTCACATGGATGAGCCTGTTGCCCTTAGCTATGCTGCTAAAAACGCCGACTTAGCTGTCGCAACTGTCAGCTTGAAGATGAAAGATGGCGAAGCTAATGCAGTTGCCCTTAGAAAAAATAGTGCTGATTTGAAAGAAGTGGTGGACAAGGTCATCCAAAAACTCAAGGATGACGGCACCTACCAAAAATATCTTGAAAAAGCGGCAACCTTAACAGAAGTTGAACAATAAGAAAAAAGCAGAGTTGGAAGTTATTCCAATTCTGCTTTTAAATAGTTTAAAACATTTTCCAGATTGTCTAGGGATACCTTGGCAAATTGATAAGGGCAGGTATCCAAGTAAGCCTCTTCAAAGAAGTCTAAGCCCAGTTGACTATGCTTGAGACTGGCAATTTTAGGATACTGTTTCAGGTCTAGTAATAAACCATCGTGTAGGGGAAAGTGAGGGAGGGGACAAGGAGTGTTAGCTAGTCTTTCCTTGATTTGTTTTTGATAGTCTTCCTGATTGGATAAGCGAGCTAGCCGATTTTTCTCAAATAATTGACTGTCAATATAGAGTGACAGGGCCTTTTGCATGATGAGGTTGCTGTCATAGTCTAGGATATTTTTGTAGGCCACAAAGGCTTCTTTGATAGCATTTGGAAGGATGAGTGCTGTTATCCGCAGGGCTGGAAAGAGGCTGGTTGAGAA
>CAURHZ010000064.1:0-7061 GCA_963524345.1 uncultured Streptococcus sp. | reverse complement strand
ATATGGACCTGGCGAACAACCTCTGAAATTTCATTTTCCTGCTCGTAATCGCATCATAGCTGGACTTTGCCGTGGTGTGATTGTAGCAGAGGCCAAGATGCGTTCAGGTAGTCTCATTACCTGTGAGCGAGCAATGGAAGAAGGGCGCGATGTCTTTGCTATTCCTAGTAGCATTTTAGATGGATTATCAGACGGTTGCCATCATTTGATTCAGGAAGGAGCAAAATTGGTCACCAGGGGGCAAGATGTTCTTGCAGAATTTGAATTTTAAGACGAAATTTCGCTTACTAGACAAACTTTTCTTCTATATATAGGAGCTAAGTCTTGACAGTTATGGCAAAATGGTTTACACTTTATAAAGTTTATTACTTTGAAAAGGTGTGATACTGTGGCTACGGCAACAAAAAAGAAAAAATCAACAGTTAAAAAAAATCTAGTCATCGTGGAGTCGCCTGCTAAGGCGAAAACGATTGAGAAATATCTAGGCAGAAACTACAAGGTTTTAGCCAGTGTCGGGCATATCCGTGATTTGAAAAAATCCAGTATGTCCGTCGATATTGAAAATAATTATGAACCGCAATATATCAATATCCGAGGAAAAGGGCCTCTTATCAATGACTTGAAAAAAGAAGCTAAAAAAGCTAGTAAAGTCTTTCTGGCGAGTGACCCGGACCGTGAAGGAGAAGCGATTTCTTGGCATTTGGCCCATATTCTCAACTTGGATGAGAATGATGCCAACCGTGTGGTCTTCAATGAAATCACCCAGGATGCAGTCAAAAATGCATTTAAAGAACCACGCAAGATTGATATGGATTTGGTCGATGCCCAACAGGCTCGTCGGGTCTTGGACCGCTTGGTAGGCTATTCGATTTCGCCTATTTTGTGGAAGAAGGTCAAGAAGGGCTTATCAGCAGGTCGCGTACAGTCTATTGCCCTTAAACTCATCATTGACCGAGAAAATGAAATCAATGCCTTCCAGCCAGAAGAATACTGGACAATTGATGGTATTTTTAAAAAGGGAACCAAGCAATTCCAGGCTGCTTTCTATGGAGTAGATGGCAAAAAGATGAAACTGACTAGTAATGATGAGGTTAAGGAAGTCTTGTCTCGTCTGACTAGTAAAGACTTTTCAGTAGATCAGGTGGATAAGAAAGAGCGCAAACGCAATGCTCCATTACCCTATACCACTTCATCTATGCAGATGGATGCTGCTAATAAAATCAATTTCCGCACTCGAAAGACCATGATGGTTGCCCAACAGCTCTATGAAGGGATTAATATTGGGTCTGGGGTGCAAGGTTTGATTACCTATATGCGTACCGATTCGACTCGTATCAGTCCAGTGGCACAGAACGAAGCAGCAAGTTTTATTACAGACCGTTTTGGTAGCAAGTATTCTAAGCATGGTAGCAAGGTCAAAAATGCTTCTGGAGCTCAGGATGCCCACGAGGCTATTCGTCCGTCTAGTGTCTTTAATACACCTGAAAGCATCGCTAAGTATCTGGACAAGGAACAGCTCAAGCTCTATACCCTTATCTGGAATCGTTTTGTAGCTAGCCAGATGACAGCTGCTGTCTTTGATACCATGGCTGTTAAATTATCTCAAAATGGGGTTCAATTTGCTGCCAATGGTAGTCAGGTTAAGTTTGATGGTTATCTTGCCATTTATAATGATTCTGACAAGAATAAGATGTTACCGGATATGGCTGTTGGAGATGTGGTCAAGCAGGTCAATAGCAAACCAGAGCAACATTTCACCCAACCGCCTGCCCGTTATTCTGAAGCGACACTGATCAAGACCTTGGAGGAAAATGGGGTTGGGCGTCCGTCCACCTACGCGCCGACCATTGAAACCATTCAGAAACGCTATTATGTTCGCCTTGCAGCCAAACGCTTTGAACCGACAGAGTTGGGAGAAATTGTTAACAAGCTCATCGTTGAATATTTCCCAGATATCGTAAACGTGACCTTCACAGCTGAAATGGAAGGCAAACTGGATGATGTCGAAGTTGGAAAAGAGCAGTGGCAACGTGTTATTGATGCCTTTTACAAACCATTCTCTAAAGAAGTGGCCAAGGCTGAAGAAGAAATGGAGAAAATCCAAATCAAGGATGAACCAGCTGGATTTGACTGTGAAGTGTGTGGTAGTCCAATGGTCATTAAGCTTGGTCGATTTGGTAAGTTCTACGCTTGTAGCAATTTCCCAGATTGCCGTCATACCCAAGCAATCGTGAAAGAGATTGGTGTTGAGTGTCCAAGTTGTCATCAGGGACAAATCATTGAGCGTAAAACCAAACGCAATCGCCTCTTCTATGGTTGCGATCGCTATCCAGAATGTGAATTTACCTCTTGGGACAAGCCTGTTGGTCGTGACTGTCCAAAATGTGGCAACTTCCTCATGGAGAAAAAAGTCCGTGGTGGTGGCAAGCAGGTTGTTTGTAGCAAGGGTGACTACGAAGAAGAAAAGATTAAATAAGAGGAGAGTCCTGAAAGTGAATTTCAGGCTCTTTTTGGTTGGAACTTGACAAAATTCATTATTGTATGCGAAACTAGAAGAGGATTATTTTAATTAGGAGTAGTTATGCGTATTATTTATCTTATTATTGGTTTTTTATCACTAGCCTTGGCTATTGTTGGGGTAGTTTTACCCTTGTTGCCCACAACGCCTTTTCTTTTGTTGTCTATTGCTTGTTTCTCTAGAAGTTCCAAGCGCTTCGAAGATTGGTTGTATCATACCAAGCTCTATCAAACATATGTAGCTGATTTTCGGGAGACTAAGTCTATCGCGCGTGAACGTAAAAAAAAGATTATTGTCTCTATCTACATCTTGATGGGAATTTCCATTTATTTTGCACCTCTTTTACCAGTCAAAATCGGTCTGGGTGCTTTGACCATCTTTATCACCTATTATCTCTTCAAGGTCATTCCAGACAAAGAATAGTTAAAATAGTAGTTATTTGCCTTGATAAAATTGAAAGCATATTCACAACAATATGATATAATAAATTTAAAGTAATCTTCAAGGAGAATCAAATGATTTACGAATTTTGTGCTGAAAATGTGACCTTGCTTGAAAAAGCGATGCAGGCTGGAGCTCGTCGAATCGAACTTTGTGACAATCTAGCAGTTGGTGGGACAACTCCCAGCTATGGAGTGACCAAGGCAGCGGTTGAATTGGCAGCTAACTACGATACAACCATCATGACCATGATTCGTCCACGTGGTGGCGGTTTTGTCTATAATGAACTAGAAATTGCAATTATGCTAGAAGACATTCGATTGGCTGCTCAGGCTGGAAGTCAAGGAGTTGTATTTGGGGTTTTAACTGCTGATAAGAAGTTGGATAAGCCTAATCTGGAGAAGTTGATAGCTACGTCAAAAGGAATGGAAATTGTCTTTCATATGGCCTTTGATGAATTGAGTGATAATAATCAACTGGAAGCTATTGACTGGCTTAGTCAAGCTGGAGTCACTCGTATCCTAACTCGCGCTGGTGTGTCTGGTGACTCCTTAGAAAAACGTTTTGCTCACTATCACAGAATTTTGGAGCATGCTAAAGGTAAGATTGAAATTCTACCAGGTGGGGGGATTGACCTTGACAACCGTCAAATCTTTATTGACCAACTGGGCGTGACACAACTACATGGTACTAAGGTTGTCTTTTAAAAAATAGAAAGGAACTGCTGCTTAGGGTAGCAGTTTTAACTTATGTTTGAAATTTTTAAATCCTATCAGTTGAATCAAGAAAAGGCTCGTGCTTATGGTTTAGTAGAAAATAGTGGAGTCTGGATCTATAGTTGCCAGATTTTGCAAGGTGACTTTGTCATGACTGTGTCCATCACTGCTGATAATGTGAGTTTTCAAGTCTTTGACCAGGAGACTGGTGACCTCTATCCTCAAGTCCATATGGAAAGTTTTAAAGGAAGTTTTGTTGCAAGTGTCCGTGAGGCTTGTTTGGAGATTCTTTACCAGATTCGGAAGGCTTGTTTTGATGTGCAGGATTTTATCTGTCCTCAGACCAAGCGAATCATGACTCAAGTTCAGGAAAAGTATGGTAATCAGCTGGAGTATCTGTGGGAGAAATCGCCTGATACGGCAGTGTTAAGACATGAAGACAATAAGAAGTGGTATGCTGTTGTGATGAGAATACCTTGGGATAGGCTAGATAAGGGGAGAGAAGGATTAGTAGAAGCAGTCAATCTCAAACACGACCAAGTAGTGGACTTGCTTTCACAAAATGGCATTTATCCAGCTTTTCATATGAATAAGAGATACTGGATTAGTGTGGCACTTGATGATACTTTGTCAGATGAAATGGTACTGGAATTGATAGAAAAAAGTTGGAATTTAACTTCTAAAAAATGAAACATTTCAAGATTTTTCAAGAACTTTCAATTAGCAAAATATTCTCTACTGAAGAAATTTTCAGAAAATATTGGATTTTTTCTTGACAAGTACTTTTGCCTATGCTAAAATACTAAACAAGATATCAAACGAAGGAGAAAGTCAAACATGAAAACAGCTAAGTTTAATCAATTCGCTTTGTTGTTGAGGTACTCGGGCTAGTGCAAAAAGCATTAGTCCTGTTTGGCTTACCAAGCGGGAGTGAATCAACATCTCGCTTGGATTTCTAAGCGAGATGTTTTTTTAAAAACCACATTTGGAAAAGGGGAAATCTTTATGAGAACAGTTGAATTTCTAGATACCAGCCTTCGGGATGGAGAACAGACACCTGGTGTTAACTTTTCAATCAAGGAAAAACTTGCCATTGCAAGGCAGCTGGAGAAATGGGGTATTTCAGCCATAGAAGCTGGTTTTCCAGCGGCTAGTCCAGACTCATTTACGGCAGTTCAGGAGATTGCTAAGGTCTTAAAGAAAACAGCGATAACTGGTTTGGCACGCTCTGTCAAGTCTGATATTGATGCTTGTTATGAAGCCCTCAAGGATGCCAAATATCCACAGGTTCACGTCTTTATCGCTACCAGTCCGATACACCGAAAGTATAAGCTCAATAAGAGTAAGGAAGAGATTTTAGAAGCTATTAAGGATCATGTTTCATATGCCCGTTCTAAGTTTGAAGTGGTTGAATTCTCTCCAGAGGATGCGACTAGAACAGAGTTGGATTTCCTCCTGCAAGTTGTTCAAACAGCGGTTGATGCAGGTGCATCTTATATCAATATCCCTGATACGGTAGGATTTACCACACCAGAGGAATACGGTGCTATCTTCAAACACTTGATTGAGAATGTCAAGACAGATCGTCAGATTGTCTATTCGCCTCACTGCCACGATGACCTTGGAATGGCAGTGGCAAATAGCCTTGCTGCTGTCAAGAATGGGGCAGGACGTGTCGAAGGGACTATCAACGGTATTGGTGAGCGAGCTGGCAATGCTGCCTTGGAAGAAATAGCAGTTGCTCTCAATATTCGCCAAGATTACTACCAAGCAGAAACCAGTATTGTTTTAAATGAAACAATCAATACGTCAGAAATGGTTTCTCGCTTCTCAGGAATTCCAGTTCCTAAAAACAAGGCCGTCGTTGGTGGCAATGCCTTCTCTCACGAATCTGGTATTCACCAAGACGGAGTCCTTAAAAATCCTCTTACCTATGAAATCATCACTCCTGAATTGGTCGGTGTCAAGAGTAATAGCCTCCCACTTGGAAAATTGTCTGGTCGCCATGCCTTTGTCGAGAAACTAAGAGAATTGGCCCTAGACTTCACAGAAGAGGACATCAAACCACTCTTCGCTAAGTTCAAGGCACTGGCCGACAAGAAACAAGAAATCACAGATGCAGATATTCGTGCTCTGGTAGCTGGAACCATGGTTGAAAATCCAGAAGGATTCCACTTTGATGATTTACAACTGCAAACTCATGCAGATAATGACATCGAAGCGCTCGTAAGCCTAGCCAATATGGATGGTGAGAAGGTCGAATTTAATGCGACAGGGCAAGGTTCCGTTGAAGCGATCTTCAACGCTATTGACAAATTCTTCAATCAATCTGTTCGCTGGTGTCTTACACTATTGACGCGGTGACAGATGGGATCGATGCCCAGGCTCGGGTTTTGGTCACTGTTGAAAACAGAGATACAGAAACCATCTTTAATGCAGCAGGTCTGGACTTTGATGTGTTGAAAGCTTCTGCTATTGCCTACATTAATGCTAATACCTTTGTTCAAAAAGAGAATGCTGGTGAGATGGGACGCAGTGTTTCCTATCGTGACATGCCTAGTGTGTAAAGGAGAATGCTATGACAAAGAAAATAGTGGCCCTAGCAGGGGACGGAATCGGTCCAGAAATCATGGAGGCTGGTTTAGAGGTTCTGGAGGCTCTAGCTGAAAAAACAGGTTTTGACTATGAGATTGATAGAAGACCCTTCGGAGGTGCAGGTATTGATGCAGCGGGGCATCCCTTACCTGATGAAACCCTCAAGGCATGTAGAGAAGCAGATGCCATTCTCCTAGCGGCTATCGGTAGTCCTCAGTATGATGGAGCAGCGGTTCGCCCTGAACAAGGCCTGCTGGCTCTCCGTAAGGAACTCAATCTTTACGCTAATATTCGGCCTGTAAAAATCTTTGATAGTCTCAAACATTTGTCACCACTCAAACCAGAACGAATTGCTGGTGTAGACTTTGTCGTGGTGCGTGAGTTGACAGGTGGTATCTACTTTGGGGACCATATCCTTGAAGAGCGAAAAGCGCGTGATATCAACGACTATAGCTATGAGGAAGTGGAGCGGATTATTCGTAAGGCCTTTGAAATCGCAAGAAGTCGCAGAAAAATCGTTACTAGTATCGATAAGCAAAATGTTCTAGCGACCTCAAAACTCTGGAGGAAAGTAGCTGAGGAAGTCGCGCAGGATTTCCCAGATGTAACCTTGGAGCACCGGCTAGTCGACTCATCTGCTATGCTCATGATTACCAATCCTGCCAAGTTCGACGTCATCGTAACGGAAAATCTTTTTGGAGATATTCTCTCTGATGAATCAAGCGTTCTATCTGGTACACTTGGCGTCATGCCATCAGCCAGTCATTCTGAAAATGGACCAAGTCTCTATG
>CAURHZ010000063.1:0-7108 GCA_963524345.1 uncultured Streptococcus sp. | reverse complement strand
TCAACTTTTGACGCGTCAGGTCAAGGAGCCAGTTCGTTTCTATGAAAGTATTGCAGTTATGCAAGAAGCAGGCGTAACCAACTTTATCGAGATTGGACCGGGGAAAGTCTTGTCAGGCTTTGTCAAAAAAATTGATAAAACGGCTAAACTAGCTAATGTTGAAGATCAGGCGAGTTTGGAAACCTTGCTAGAAAACGAGTAATCCCTTCTCCCATAAATACAAGAGGAAACAGGAGAAAAGAATGCAACTAAAAAATAAAAATATCTTTATTACAGGTTCGAGTCGTGGAATTGGTCTTGCCATTGCCCATAAGTTTGCTCAAACAGGAGCCAATATTGTCTTAAACAGTCGTGGGACAATCTCAGAGGACTTGCTAGCCGAGTTTTCAAACTATGGTGTCAAGGTGGTTCCTATATCAGGAGACGTGTCCGATTTTGCAGACGCTAAGCGTATGGTTGATCAAGCTATTGCTGAGCTGGGTTCAGTAGATGTTTTGGTCAACAATGCAGGGATTACCCAAGATACCCTTATGCTCAAGATGACAGAAGCGGATTTTGAAAAAGTTCTCAAGGTTAACCTGACTGGTGCCTTTAATATGACACAATCAGTCTTAAAACCGATGATGAAAGCCAGAGAAGGTGCTATCATTAATATGTCTAGTGTTGTTGGTTTGATGGGAAATATCGGTCAAGCTAACTATGCAGCTTCTAAGGCTGGTTTGATTGGTTTTACCAAGTCTGTGGCTCGTGAAGTGGCCAATCGCAATATCAGGGTTAATGCTATTGCACCTGGAATGATTGAGTCCGATATGACAGCTGTCCTATCAGACAAGGTAAAAGACGCTATGCTGGCGCAAATTCCTATGAAAGAATTTGGGCAGGCAGAGCAGGTTGCAGATTTGACAGTATTTTTAGCAGGCCAAGATTATCTAACTGGTCAAGTGGTTGCCATTGATGGTGGCTTAAGTATGTAGCAGAAGCTAGAGGTAAAAAAGATGAAACTAAATCGCGTAGTAGTAACAGGTTATGGAGTAACATCTCCAATCGGAAATACACCAGAAGAATTTTGGAATAGTTTGACAACTGGAAAAATCGGAATTGGTCAAATAACAAAATTTGATCATAGTGACTTTGATGTGCATAATGCAGCAGAAATCCAAGATTTTCCTTTTGATAAATACTTTGTTAAGAAAGATACCAATCGTTTCGATAACTATTCTTTGTATGCCTTGTACGCAGCCCAAGAAGCCGTTAATCATGCCAATTTAGATGTAGAGGCTCTTGATAAAGATCGTTTTGGTGTTATCGTGGCCTCTGGTATTGGTGGAATCAAGGAAATTGAAGATCAAGTGCTTCGCCTAAATGACAAAGGACCAAAACGTGTGAAACCATTGACCCTTCCAAAAGCCTTGCCAAATATGGCTTCAGGAAATGTTGCTATGCGTTTTGGAGCAAACGGTGTTTGTAAATCCATCAATACTGCCTGCGCTTCATCAAATGACGCGATTGGGGATGCCTTTCGCTCAATTAAGTTTGGTTTCCAAGATGTTATGTTGGTAGGTGGTTCAGAAGCCTCTATCACACCTTTTGCTATTGCTGGTTTCCAAGCCCTAACTGCTCTCTCAACTACAGAGGACCCAACTCGTGCTTCCATTCCATTTGATAAGGACCGTAATGGTTTTGTCATGGGTGAAGGTTCTGGGATGTTGGTTCTTGAAAGCCTTGAACACGCTGAAAAACGTGGCGCTACTATCCTTGCTGAAGTGGTTGGTTACGGAAATACTTGTGATGCCTACCACATGACTTCACCACATCCAGAAGGTCAGGGAGCTATCAAGGCCATCAAACTAGCCTTGAAAGAAGCTGAGATTTCTCCAGAGCAAGTAGCCTATGTCAATGCTCACGGAACCTCAACTCCTGCTAATGAAAAAGGAGAAAGTGGTGCGATCGTAGCTGTTCTTGGTAAGGAAGTACCTGTATCATCAACCAAGTCTTTCACAGGACATTTGCTAGGTGCTGCAGGTGCGGTAGAAGCTATCGTAACCATCGAAGCTATGCGTCATAACTTTGTACCAATGACAGCTGGGACAAGCGAAGTATCAGACTATATCGAAGCCAATGTCGTTTATGGACAAGGCTTGGAGCAAGAAATTCCATACGCTATTTCAAATACTTTTGGTTTTGGTGGCCACAATGCAGTTCTTGCTTTCAAACGTTGGGAGAATAAATAACTATGAATTTAAACGATATTAAAGACTTGATGGCCCAATTTGACCAGTCAAGTTTGAGAGAATTTTCTTATAAAAATGGGACGGATGAGTTGCAGTTTAGCAAGAATGAAGCGAGACTGGTGTCTGAAGTTGCAGCTCAAGTCGCTTCAGCGCCCGTTCTAGCAACACCAAGTCCAGTAGCTCCTACATCTGCTCCAGTAGAAACTGTAATAGAAGAAACTTCGTCACCAGCAGAAGCAAGCGTAGCTGCTGAGGGAGATGTTGTAGAGAGTCCACTTGTTGGGGTGGCTTACTTGGCTGCTGGTCCTGATAAACCTGCCTTCGTCACAGTTGGTGATAGTGTCAAAAAAGGTCAAACATTGGTGATCATCGAAGCTATGAAAGTCATGAATGAAATTCCAGCACCTAAGGATGGTGTGGTAACGGAAATTCTCGTTTCTAATGAAGAAATGGTTGAGTTTGGTAAAGGATTGGTACGAATCAAATGATCGATATTCAAGGAATCAAAGAAGCTCTTCCCCACCGTTATCCTATGCTCCTAGTAGATCGTGTGTTGGAAGTGAGCGAGGATACCATTGTTGCCATCAAAAATGTGACCATCAATGAGCCTTTCTTTAACGGCCATTTTCCTCAATATCCAGTTATGCCAGGTGTTCTGATTATGGAAGCATTGGCGCAAACAGCTGGTGTGTTGGAGTTGTCAAAACCTGAAAATAAAGGAAAACTGGTCTTTTACGCTGGTATGGACAAGGTTAAGTTCAAGAAGCAAGTTGTGCCTGGAGACCAATTGCTTATGACAGCGACTTTTGTAAAACGTCGTGGCACCATTGCCGTGGTTGAAGCAAAGGCTGAAGTGGATGGCAAGCTTGCAGCTAGTGGTACTCTTACCTTTGCAATTGGGAACTAAGGAGGTTCTCCATGTTTCGAAAAATTTTAATTGCCAATCGTGGTGAAATTGCGGTTCGTATTATCCGTGCGGCGCGTGAGTTGGGGATCGCAACGGTGGCGGTTTATTCAACTGCTGATAAGGAAGCCCTTCATACGCTTTTGGCAGATGAAGCAGTTTGTATTGGCCCTGGTAAGCCAACAGAGTCTTATCTCAATATCAATGCGGTTCTATCAGCTGCAGTCTTGACTGAGGCAGAAGCCATTCACCCAGGTTTTGGATTTCTCAGTGAAAATTCCAAATTTGCAACCATGTGTGAAGAAGTTGGTATCAAGTTTATCGGTCCATCTGGTCATGTCATGGATATGATGGGAGACAAAATCAATGCGCGTGCTCAGATGATCAAGGCAGGTGTGCCTGTCATTCCAGGTTCAGATGGAGAAGTGCATAACTCTGAGGAAGCTTTGATTGTTGCTGAAAAAATTGGCTATCCTGTTATGCTCAAGGCTTCAGCAGGTGGAGGTGGTAAAGGGATTCGTAAGGTTGAAAAACCAGAAGACCTCGTTTCAGCCTTTGAAACTGCCTCTAGTGAAGCCAAGGCCAATTATGGCAATGGTGCCATGTACATAGAACGAGTTATCTATCCAGCTCGTCATATCGAGGTTCAAATCTTAGGAGATGAACACGGAAATGTGATTCACTTGGGGGAACGGGATTGTTCTCTTCAACGGAATAACCAAAAGGTTTTGGAAGAAAGTCCTTCAATTGCAATCGGCAAAACGCTACGCAATGAAATTGGTTCTGCTGCTGTTCGAGCTGCAGAGTCTGTTGGTTATGAAAATGCAGGGACCATTGAGTTTCTTCTTGATGAAGCCAGTGGTAAATTCTATTTCATGGAAATGAATACACGTGTTCAGGTAGAGCATCCAGTAACAGAGTTTGTTTCAGGTGTGGATATCGTTAAGGAACAAATTCGCATTGCGGCAGGTCAGCCTCTGTCTGTTAAGCAAGAAGATATTGTCCTACGCGGTCATGCCATCGAGTGTCGTATCAATGCAGAAAATCCAGCCTTTAACTTTGCTCCAAGTCCAGGTAAGATTACTAATCTCCATCTGCCAAGTGGTGGAGTTGGCTTGCGCGTGGATTCAGCAGTTTATCCAGGCTATACCATTCCACCTTATTATGATAGTATGATTGCTAAAATCATCGTTCACGGTGAAAATCGTTTTGATGCCTTGATGAAAATGCAACGTGCCCTCTATGAATTAGAGATTGAAGGGGTGCAGACCAATGCAGATTTCCAGCTTGACCTCATTTCAGATCGCAATGTCATTGCTGGAGATTACGATACTTCCTTCTTGATGGAAACCTTCTTACCCAAATATCAAGAAAAAGAATAAAATGACTTCAAGAGTTTAAACCGAAAAGGGGAATCAATGGCTCTATTTAGTAAAAAAGATAAGTATATTCGAATCAATCCCAATCGTTCGGTTAGGGAAAAACCTCAAGCTAAGCCAGAGGTTCCAGATGAATTATTCTCCCAGTGTCCAGGCTGTAAGCATACCATTTATCAGAAGGATCTGGGAAGTGAGCGTATCTGTCCGCACTGTAGTTACACCTTTCGTATTTCTGCCCAAGAACGCTTGGCTTTGACGATTGATATGGGAACCTTCAAGGAATTGTTTACAGGGATTGAAAGCAAGGATCCCTTGCATTTCCCTGGTTATCAAAAGAAACTAGCAACTATGCGTGAAAAAACAGGTCTGGATGAAGCCGTTGTGACAGGAACAGCTCTTATTAAAGGTCAGACTGTAGCTCTTGGGATTATGGATTCCAATTTTATCATGGCTTCTATGGGTACAGTTGTAGGTGAAAAAATCACTCGTTTATTTGAGTATGCGACTGTTGAAAAATTGCCAGTTGTCCTCTTCACAGCCTCTGGTGGAGCCCGTATGCAGGAAGGAATCATGAGTCTCATGCAGATGGCCAAGATCTCTGCAGCAGTTAAACGGCATTCAAATGCTGGTCTCTTTTATCTGACCATTTTGACAGATCCAACGACAGGTGGTGTGACAGCTTCTTTCGCTATGGAAGGCGATATCATTCTGGCTGAACCACAGAGCTTGGTTGGTTTTGCTGGGCGTCGTGTCATTGAAAATACGGTTCGTGAAAGCTTGCCTGAGGATTTCCAAAAGGCAGAATTCCTATTGGAACATGGTTTTGTGGATGCTATTGTCAAAAGAAGAGATTTGCCAGATACGATTGCTAGCCTAGTCAGATTGCACGGAGGGGGTCCTAGATGAATATTGCAAAAATAGTCAGAGAAGCGCGTGAGCAGAGTCGCTTGACAACTTTGGACTTTGCTGCAGGCATTTTTGATGAATTTATCCAATTACACGGTGACCGTTCTTTTCGTGATGATGGTGCAGTTGTTGGTGGTATTGGCTGGCTTGGAGACCAAGCGGTAACAGTGGTTGGTATCCAAAAAGGCAAGAGTTTACAAGATAACCTCAAGCGGAATTTTGGTCAACCGCATCCAGAAGGTTACCGCAAGGCCCTACGTTTGATGAAACAGGCTGAAAAGTTTGGCCGTCCAGTGGTGACCTTTATCAATACTGCAGGTGCCTATCCTGGTGTGGGAGCTGAAGAACGTGGACAGGGAGAAGCTATCGCTCGCAATCTTATGGAAATGAGTGACCTGAAAGTTCCGATTATCGCTATCATTATCGGTGAAGGTGGTTCAGGTGGTGCTCTGGCTCTAGCAGTCGCAGACCGTGTTTGGATGCTGGAAAATTCTATCTATGCTATTCTCAGCCCAGAAGGCTTTGCTTCCATTCTATGGAAGGATGGCAGTCGTGCTATGGAAGCAGCAGAACTGATGAAAATCACTTCTCATGAGCTGTTAGAAATGGACGTGGTGGACAAGGTGATTTCTGAAGCAGGACTTTCTAGCAAAGAACTGATTAAGAATGTCAAAAAAGAACTCCAAGCTGAGCTAGCTATACTCTCACAAAAATCGTTAGAAGAGTTGTTGGAAGAGCGATACCAACGATTTAGAAAATACTAAAAATGACTAAATGAGACTAGAAGGGTCTCATTTTTTATAGAAAAATACACTTCAGACCGAAAAATTGACAGTTGAGGGGAAGATTAATAAAATAGACAAAAAAGATGTATACTGTAGATGTAAGCTTACAAAAATTTATTTTAAGGAGGTACTTGCAATGACAGGTACAGAAGCATTTACAGTTCTTTCAAATGAGGACTTAGAGCAAACTTCAGGTGGTTTTGCTGTTTGGGAAGATGGTGAGGGAAGATGGTTATATTATAGAGACTTTGCTCCTTATATGGGGCAAGGGGCGCTTAATTCTTATAGGGATGCTTGGAAGTATGGCTTCCGAGCAGGATAATCTTTCAAAAAAAAAGTATGATGAGAAACATAGAGAAACTAAGACAATTTGGCATATTTTTGCTTATTATTTTACTATCTACCTATTTACCACAAACAATTGGATTGTATGTGACGATAATTTTAGGGTTAGGCGCTGATGTCTATTCTCTTATTTTAACAATGGGATTAGTAGGAAGTTTCCTTCTATTAACTTGGTGGTTAAAAAAGAAAAAGATGCTCTTTATCTTTGAGAAAAAGAGATGGAACTGGTCATTTGTCTTCTACTTATTTTCAGGTTATGTGGTTTATCAGATTCTCGGTAATTTTTGGGCACGCTATGCTCATTTGATTAATCATAGGAATATTCATGATGAGTATTTTACCGTTGTTCTTTCAAATGGACAACCAACGTTTTTATCGACTATCTTATCTTTTGTCCTGCCTGTAATCATCGGTCCTATTTTTGAGGAGACTCTTGATAGAGGGTATTTTATGAATACCTTTTTCCACCAGTCCAAGTCCTATCTGGATGTTCTTCTATCTGCTCTTATCTTTGGACTTAGTCATTTGATTCTAACTCACCGAGATCCTATCAGTTTG
>CAURHZ010000062.1:0-7116 GCA_963524345.1 uncultured Streptococcus sp. | reverse complement strand
TGACGAAGAAAATGGTCTTGCGGAACGAGTTCATCTAGCGTGTAAAAACCAACTTGATTGTGGTTGTAGTCTAGATTTTCTTTGTGAAACATAGGGAATACCTCTTGGAAGACAAAGAGCCTTTTTGGCGTCTATTTTTTCCAAAATATTTTATTCATTATTTACCAATCTATTCTATCCAAAACTCTGAATTCGATAAAAATAAAAAGGGATATTCATTGTCCCTTTTATAAATTTTTAGATCTTGAATTATCAAATTAAGCCAAATATTCACCTCTATTTTGATCTTTACTTTCGCTCTTTTCAGTGTCGAGTCTCTTCTCTAAATTCAAAACTATCTTTCCATACATATCTCCATATTTCTTTTTAGTTGTTTTGACTTATAGTACAAAAGATAATATAGGACAAGTGCCACATACTTGTAGATTACTATTATACTTAGTACAATCAATTAACACCTGATTCTCTTGCCGGAGATAATAATCGTAGCTTGAATCACAATCAAAATCGCTAGGTCTCAAATCCCCTTTACTCATTTGGAACGAGTTTAAGGGAAGACGGAATTATATTTTGGTTTAATAAATAACGGACAATGGAGTGGGTATTATAACCTGAATCTGCAAAATATAAAGGTCCCAGATGCTCAAAAAGTGCAAGAAAAACCTGATTTCACGCATATTACCAGCTTCGTTATTATAACCTAGTACCCAGTCATACTTATCCCCAAGTAATTTCCAATTGATAGCTGGCAAAGAGATGTCCCTCTTGATTTTGTAGTTGATAGTCTAAATAAATCTTTTGTCCATCCACTTGGTAGCGATTCGTTTGGATAATAAACTCCTGCATGCCCATGGGTGTGGGGATATAGGCCAAACTATCACTATCCTTTAGAAAACGCATAATGGTCTTGGGATTGGAAAATCTGCTCATCACCAGTTCCTGACCATGGAATTTAATCACTACTTTTTCTTTTTCCTCATTGTAGAAAAGCAAATAGCGATAATCTCCCTTTTCATGCACTTCAACATCATAAAGTTGGTCAATCACTTCCAACTGCTCATCAAACTGAATCCTATTTCGCATCCGAATCTTCACATCTAGTCCTCTTTCTTCTCTCTTGTCCTACTATTTTACCAAAAACTCTAGCTTTTTGCTATAATGGTCATATGAACGAAAAAGTATTCCGTGACCCAGTTCACAACTACATCCATGTCAATAATCAAATCATCTATGACTTGATTAATACAAAAGAATTTCAACGTTTGCGTCGCATCAAGCAACTGGGAACTTCCAGTTATACCTTCCACGGTGGGGAGCACAGCCGCTTCTCTCATTGTCTAGGAGTTTATGAAATTGCACGACGTATCACAGAGATTTTTGAAGAAAAATATCCTGAGGAGTGGAACCCTGCTGAGTCTCTCTTGACCATGACCGCTGCGCTCCTCCATGACCTTGGACATGGTGCCTACTCCCATACTTTTGAACATCTCTTTGATACAGACCATGAAGCCATTACTCAGGAGATTATCCAAAGTCCTGAAACGGAGATTCACCAAGTCCTGCTACAAGTGGCGCCAGATTTTCCAGAAAAAGTAGCCAGTGTCATCGACCACACCTATCCTAACAAGCAGGTCGTGCAGCTCATTTCTAGCCAGATTGATGCAGACCGCATGGACTATCTCTTGCGCGACTCCTATTTTACAGGAGCATCTTATGGGGAATTTGACCTGACTCGTATCCTTCGAGTCATTCGTCCTATCGAAAATGGGATTGCCTTTCAACGCAATGGCATGCATGCCATCGAAGACTATGTCCTTAGTCGTTACCAGATGTATATGCAGGTCTATTTCCACCCCGCAACACGGGCCATGGAAGTTCTCCTACAGAATCTTCTCAAGCGTGCCAAGGAACTCTACCCTAAGGACAAAGACTTCTTTGCACGAACTTCCCCACACCTCCTACCTTTCTTTGAAAAAAATGTGACCTTGTCTGACTATCTGGCTCTGGATGATGGTGTGATGAATACCTACTTCCAGCTCTGGATGACCAGTCCTGACAAGATTCTTGCAGATTTATCGCAACGCTTTGTCAACCGCAAGGTCTTTAAATCCATCACCTTTTCACAAGAGGACCAAGACCAACTCGCTAGCATGAGAAAATTGGTTGAGGACATCGGCTTTGATCCCGACTACTACACTGCTATTCATAAGAACTTTGACCTCCCTTATGATATCTATCGTCCCGAATCTGAAAACCCACGGACACAGATTGAGATCTTACAAAAAAATGGAGAACTGGCCGAACTCTCTAGCCTGTCTCCTATCGTCCAATCCCTTGCTGGCAGTCGCCACGGAGATAATCGTTTCTATTTCCCAAAAGAAATGTTGGATCAAAACAGTATCTTTGCTAGCATTACCCAGCAATTTTTACACTTGATTGAGAACGATCATTTTACTCCAAATAAAAACTAGAAGAGGAAATGTATGAGTATTAAACTAATCGCCGTCGATATTGACGGAACCCTAGTCAACAGCCAAAAGGAAATCACCCCTGAAGTCTTTTCTGCCATCCAAGATGCCAAAGAAGCTGGTGTCAAAGTCGTCATTGCAACTGGCCGCCCTATCGCAGGTGTTGCCAAACTTCTAGACGACTTGCAGTTGAGAGATGAAGGTGACTATGTGGTGACCTTCAACGGTGCCCTTGTCCAAGAAACTGCTACAGGTCATGAGATTATCAGCGAATCCTTGACCTATGAGGATTATCTGGATATGGAATTCCTCAGTCGCAAACTCGGTGTCCACATGCACGCTATTACCAAGGACGGTATCTATACTGCCAATCGCAATATCGGAAAATACACAGTGCACGAATCAACCCTCGTCAGCATGCCTATCTTCTACCGCACACCTGAAGAAATGGCTGATAAAGAAATCGTCAAGTGTATGTTCATCGATGAACCAGAGATTCTCGATGCTGCAATTGAAAAGATTCCAGCCGAATTTTACGAACGCTACTCCATCAACAAATCCGCTCCTTTCTACCTCGAACTCCTTAAAAAGAATGTAGATAAGGGTTCAGCCATCACTCACTTAGCTGAAAAACTAGGATTGACTAAAGATGAAACCATGGCAATCGGAGACGAAGAAAATGACCGCGCCATGCTGGAAGTCGTTGGCAATCCCGTTGTTATGGAAAATGGAAATCCAGAAATCAAAAAAATCGCAAAATACATCACTAAAACAAATGACGAATCCGGCGTTGCCCATGCCATCCGAACATGGGTACTGTAAAATAATTTGAATATAGAAAAAGCACTCCAAAAGTTAGAGATACTGTACTGACTCCAAAAGTTAGACAGAAAAAATCTTACTTTTGGGGTGCAGTTTAAGATTCAGTATTTTTGTCTCTAGTTCTATCCCCTAAATAATTATTAAATCTGAAAAAGGTAGTACATTATGTAAAACCTTTTTCATTTTTTTATTTTACTACGAATTAATATTCTTTTTTCTAATGATAATTAATCCACTAATCTTCCTTTATAAATATTGCAGTTCTTTTCTTAGTTAGCTTTTTTTCATAACTCTTTATAAGAATAACCAATAAACTACTTAGTAATCCCAAGATAACTAGACTTAATCTCGGGCTTAAAAGCCAATTAAAATAAGCGGCCAATATCCCTCCAAAAGGTGCAAAAATGGTAGCTATTACAAAAGAACTAGAAAGTATCTTTCCAATATTATACACAGTACTTTCTTGTTGCTGTATTGTTGTAATCGAGACAGAAGCTATTGTAATTAGTCCACTCAAAATTGAATAACAAATTCCAAAAAATATCCAATTTTCTACTATTCCGCTTGCCATAATGACAAGTGGGATCGTTGCCATTGATATATTCATTAAGATAAAGGTATCCTTCTTATTCAAAAAAGTAGAAAGAAGAGTTACTGCTATCAAACTACCAAATCCAGCAATTGAGTATACAATTCCAACAAGACTATTTGATAACTTTAATTGATCCTGTAAATAATAAATAATTGTTGCATTAAAGCCTAGCATAGCGATATTCACAACAATAGTAAAGAGTAAAGAAACCCTCAATTTAATATTTGTGAAATTCTCTTTAAAACCTGCAAACATTTCTTTTATATCATCATTTCCATTCTCCTTATGTCCTTGATTTGGAATATATGAAATTAATATTGAAAAAAATAACAACAAGAACGAAGCACTATTTATAAAAAAAATGCTATTAATATTAAACTTTAACATTAATAACCCCGCCAGAGCAGGAGAAACTAATTTTGAAATAGTTCGTACACCTTGAAACTGCGAATTATATTTTTGCAATTCTTCCTTCTCAAATAATGCCGGAGTAATTACTGAAAATCCTGTTTGAAAAAGTGTCGAAAATAAAGGAATCAAAAATGCAATAACATAGTAAAAAAATATAGAAACTGAATATTTAGATAGTATCGGTATTACACTACATAATAATGCAGGTATTAATGTAGACCATAATAGTATCTTTTTCTTATTAAAATTATCTAATAAGTAACCCATAACAAATCCCAATAAGAGTTGAGGTAACAATTCAATAATCACCATTCCTCCCATTGCAAATGACGAATGAAATTCTTGGTAAATTAAAATAGGAAAAGCAATTTTTTGAAATCTATCTCCAATATTTGATATAAATTCACCAAAAGTTATTGTATAAAACGTTTTCTTGTTAATATCCAAAATGTCCCTTCTTTCTAGTTAAACCACGATGAATATCACTTTTTATTAAATCGGTAAGACTTATTCCAAACCTCTTTTCAAGAGTTGGTACCGCACTATTTTCACTTAAACCATACATAGTTACTAACTCAATGAAATAAACATCGTCGTCAGATACTCTAAAATCAAGATAACAAGTACCATCTTTACCTGTACAGGTAAGATTCAACCTCCGACTATAATGATAATATCCATAATCAATAACAATATTCATGTAAATTTTAAAAGTTTTTTCATACTGAACCTCACTTTATTTTTTATTTATTGTATAATAAATAAAAAACCTTTGAAATTTTGTTGGGAAAATGGGAAATATGAAATCAAAACTTGGTATAACACTCAGAAAAATTCGAAAAGGAAAGAAAATAAGTTTATCTTCAATTGCTGATAGTAATTTATCTAAATCTCAAATCTCTAGATTTGAACGTGGAGAATCAGAAATCTCTTGTATTCGACTAATCAATATTTTAGATAAATTGCATATAACTTTGGATGAATTTATTATTCTTCATGAAAATAATTCTACTAAAACTGGATCATTCGCTAACTTGGTGCAATATATTCGAAAACACTACTCCATAAAAAATTTTGATATTATTATTGAATTACTATCAAACTCTTCAAGTTATAACTTGGGTCCTTATGAAAAGACAATGGTAAAATCGATTCTCTATACAACAAATAAAAATTTTCTCCCCTCGGACGAGGAGTTATTACAGCTAACAGACTATCTTTTTAAAGTTGAAAACTGGGGTTACTATGAAATTATACTATTAGGTAACTGTGTAAGAACAATTAAATATAACTCCTACTTCCTATTAACTATAGAAATGTTAAAAAATTATATCTATTCAACATTAAATAAGACAAATAAACGGCTTGTTACACAATTGGCAATCAATTGCCTAATTGTTAGTATTGATAAAGAAGAATTTCAAAATTGTAGTTTTCTAATCAAAGAAATTAAAAAATTACTAAATAATGAATTAAACTATTATGAACAAACCGTCTTCTTATATACATGTGGATACTTTGAATTTAAGTGCAATCCTGCGAACGGAATCGAAAAGATGAAACAAGCACTTCAGGTATTTGAAATTCTAGGAGAACATAATATAAAAGCACAGTACCAAGAGCACTATGACAAATATATTAATCAATAGCAAATCTTTAACCACCATAGGATTAGTTCTTGTTATTCCAATAGTATTTCTGTACTAAATTTTTTATCAAAATCCTTATCATTAAGTACTTTTAAAAACATTTCTAAATTTTTTATTATGCTCTTATACTCATAAAGATAATGATCTAGCTCCTCTTGAAACACTCTTATTTCTTCGCTTACTTGTTCTACTGTAATTGATTCTGGCAAATTTAATTTTGAAAAGTCATATCTTGCAAGCTTTCGACTGCTCACATACTCACTCTTCAAATTGATAAGCACTTCCGCCATCTTATTTAAGTTGGCGATTTTTTCATTAATTTGATTGAGTTTTATATCTATCTCTGCTATTTCTTTTACTAACTCGTCTTTAATGTCTTGGTATTTCTTATCTACTTCAGTTAATTCAATGAAGAGGTTAATCTCAGTAATCTTTTCCTGTAGACTCTTAACTGTAGGTCTTCTGTATGGTATTACTCGACTATCGTTGGTTAGCTGTCTTATCAATGTTCGTCCTTTGACATACTGATTCTTATCCGAATGTTCTTTGTTATATACAAAGTATGAGGTTGTCTCACGTATAAAGATTTTATATTTTGTTTGATTCTCTTCTTCCAGAATATCTAATTGATAATTGGGAATCATGACCACCCGTCAAACGGGTGGTTTGTCCCAGGGCTATAAGCCCAAATTACCAGCCAGCGCCTAAAGACGCTGGCTTTCACTTTGTTCAAGCCTTATTGCTCTTGACTCGTCACTTGCCTCTCAAAGAGGCTTTAGTATTACTTACCACTATCCCTAAAGGGATCCTCATATTCTTTTACACTCAATTTATCTAGTGCTATATCATGCTTTACTCGTTCTCGAATTTTCATACTCGTGAAGAAATCATCCGCTGGATAATTTCTTTAATCTTGAATATATTTCTTAATTGTAGCTTCATTGAGCCCTACTGTGCTCACATAATAACCTTCTGCCCAGAAATGCCGATTCCCAAACTTATACTTGAGATTGGCGTGTTTATCAAACATCATGAGTGCACTTTTGCCTTTTAAATACCCCATAAAACTTGAAACACTTATCCTCGGCGGGAATACCGACTAACATATCTACATGATCAGGCATTAAGTGACCCTCGATAATTTCAACTCCTTTATAACTACACAAGCGATGAA
>CAURHZ010000061.1:0-7158 GCA_963524345.1 uncultured Streptococcus sp. | reverse complement strand
TTCAATATAACATAAAAAAATAAGATTTTCAAGCTTACGTGATTAAAATACAGGAAATATACCTAAATTAAATGTTGCTAAATATTTTTGTTCGATATAATCAACTGAGGATTTACTAAAAATAATTCTTCTGCTCTTTCCTTTCCATACTGATGACTAATTGCGTCAAATGCTTGCTTCATATATGGTGGTCTTGAGCTTAGATTATGCATATCGCTAGCCACACAGTGAACTAGATTATAGGATAGAAAATACTGAGCTCTTTTTTTGAGTAAGCGATACTTATCCCCAAACATTTTAGGCTTAAGAACACTCGAGCTATTTATTTGAGTATAACATCCCATATTTATCAATTCTTTAACTCGTTTTTCATTATTTTCTAATTCTGCATAGCGCTCAATATGCGCAATGACGGGTCTAATACCTAACATTAAAACTTTACTTACTGCATTTCGGATTTCCCAATAGGGGGTAAGAGAACTGAATTCAATTAAAGCATATTGTGTATCATTTAGAGTAGGAATCTCTTTATTATTTAATTTTTCAAGAGCATCTTGGGTGAAGTATATTTCAGCTCCATATAGAATTTTTAACTCTGGTAATGCTCTTTTAGCGAGAGTCTGAACTTCTTTAAAGTTTTTCATTATACAATCTTCTGGAGTTTCAAACATATTTTTACGACGATGTGAAGTGGATACAATCGTACGAACTCCCTGTGAAAAAGCTTCTTTCAGAAGAGCTAGGCTTTCTTCTTTTGTGCTTGGTCCATCATCTACACCAAAAACAATGTGAGAGTGGATATCAATCATGTAATATTTCCTTATATAATAGAGTTTTAGGCGCTGTAATAAATAATTTAACACATATATATAAGTGTTTTGAATAACCTATAAATATTAGTTTATACAGTTTATTTTCCTGATGTTATTATACTACGAAACATTAAAATAATCTAGTTATTCTTATAAGATTTTAAAAGTTATCTAGTATAACAAAGCATATATAAATAAGCGTGTTTTGTTTTCGAATAAATCTGTTGAGAATAATAATGACACTGACTATAAAAACTAACACCTACCATGGAATTTCCACGGTAGGTGTTAGTTATATCAATAATCGTTCTAAAAATGGTTTGATGCAGTTGAGGAGAATGCCTTCTATCCAGCTTTCTTGTGCTGCGGATAGAATGTCTGTCTGGAGGCTTTCTTTTAGAAAATCTCGAACTTGTTCTGGTGCGATTTCAAACTCAAAGGCTTTCATTTTATAGAAAAAGTCGAGCAGATGGTCTGATAAGTATTCATTTAAAAAAGGCACTTCTCCACTTTTTCGATATTCTAATAAGAGTCGAGCAAATCGAGCTTTTTCTTCAGGAAGCTCACGAAAATAGGAATTGAGGAGCCAGGTCTGCTTCTGCTTTCTTTCAATTGGATCCTGACTAGCAATTCGTTGGTCTTTTTCCAACTCTTTTTGGTATTGTTTGGCCTTGATAGCCCGTTCTGTCCGATTTTTACCAAAAAGAATTTTCTCCCACTTGCGTTCTTCTTGGGTTAGGGTTTCTGTAAAGCCAAAGTAATCTTGATAGGCACGCTCTGCTGGGCCCATAGCTAGAACCAGATTGTCTGCATATTGCTTGGCGATTTTATCCCTCTTCTTGCGTTCTTTCTCTGCCTGGATACGGAGTTCTTGTTCGTAGTCAATTTTTTCCTTACCTAGTTTGACAAGGTAGAGTTGGTCATCTGGTTTTCCAAGTAAAAAGGGTTTGATGCATTTTTCAAGAACTTCTTCCATCCGAGCCTTTTTCTTTGGCTCCGCCTTGGTCCAACTTCCTCCCTGAAAGACTTCTAGGAAAAGCTGGTAGTCTCTCTCAGGTGAGAACTGATTTCCACGATTGGGTTTAAAAACACCTTTTTCCCAGAGCCACTTTAGAAGACGCTCGTCAAAGTCACTTTTATTGACCTTGATTTTTTCCTTTTTCTGGGCTTTTCTGGTCAGATTTTCAACCTTTCTGAGCAGTTTTTCTTCCTCTTCCAGTTGCTGGTCAAGGGACAATCGATGAAAATGACGAACGCAGTCGCTACCTATAGGAAATAGTCGTTGACCAGTCACTCCGTTAAAGAGTTCGTAGGCGTATTTGATAGCATTTCCACAGACACAATTGCTACGGCCGATACCATTAAAAATCAAGGAAACTTCATTCCATTCCTTGGTAGCTTGTTCCCAAGTATCCGCTTTTGAAGCCTGTAAAACTGCATCATGCAGGGATTTTCTAACTGGAAGTGTCATGAGGTCTCCTTTCTAGATTATACTTTTACAACTTGAACTTCATCTTTACCGAGTAAAATCAAGTATTTTTCAATATTTTCAATCGAATAGGCTCGAGATAAAGCCTCTCCGTATAAGGCTAACTGATTACGATAACGGTCTATGAGTTGACTTGGCTCATCATAGCGGTCTGTCTTATAGTCGAACAGAACAATTTTGTCTTCGTAAAGTAGATAGCCATCAAGGATACCACGGACAACAAAGTCTTCCTGACTCTTTTGGTCTCGTTTGAGCATGGAGAAAGGTTGCTCGCGATAAAGATGGTTGGTATTAGCGAGAATTTCCTGACCGAGTGCTGTGTCAAAGAATGCAAGAATTTTCGAAAGATTAATCTTGTCTCTGACAGCTGGGCTGGTTTGAACTTGTTTGAGAGTTTCTGTCAGGCTAGCAAGTGTTGGTCGCTGGCTGAGGTCAATTCTCTGCATGAGTTCGTGGGTAGCACTACCAATCTCAGCTCCTGTTACCTTTTCTTTGCTTGAAAAATCTGGCAAATCAAAGCTGATTTTCTTGTCTACTGACTGACCTTGACCTGCAATCTCGACACCTTCCATATCCATAACTGGTTCGTAGAATTTCTTGATTTGACTTGGGGTTTGAACACTAGGAAGTTCAATGGCTGCGCGGTGAAGAGTATTATATACTTCCACTTCTTTCAGCATTTCAAGAGTTTCTTTGATGGTTTCTGACTGACGGTTATCTGCTTGAGAGCTATCTTGTAGAGGGCTCTTGTTTTCCAACTCTCCGATAGCTTCTCTGGTCAACTGATCTTCTCCAACAAAACGATAGCTAAAGTTGAGATGCTCCTTGGCAAATACTTTACTGATAGCCCAAAGCCAATCTTGGAAATTCCGTGCTTGCAGTCTAGTGTTGCTATTTAGTTTTCCATTTTTAGCTGCTGGGTATTCCTTGGCTTCCAGCTTTTCACGAGAACCCTTACCGACAAGATAGAGCTTTTTCTCAGCCCGCGTCATGGCAACATAAAGGAGACGCATTTGCTCTGAATAGCTTGCCAGCTGTAATTCCTCTTCGTTCTGTATATAGGTCAGGCTAGGAATGGAGAGTTTGATGGTTTTAGGATAGTGATTTTCAACTGCTCCTGTCTCCATCTTGGCGATATATTTGACACCAAGACCATTCTGACGACTAAGAATGACTTCTGACATAGAGTCTTGCTTGTTGAAATCTTGATCCATATTGAGAATAAAGACGTAAGGAAACTCCAGCCCTTTACTCTTGTGAATGGTCATGAGCTCTATTGCATCTTTTGGCGGTGCGACAGCCACGCTTGCAAGATCGTGCTTGGCTTCTAAGACTTGGTTAATCATACCAATAAAACGCGACAAACCTTTGAAATTGCTCTTTTCAAATTGATCAGCACGCAGAGCTAGGGCATAGAGATTTGCCTGTCTAGCAGGACCATTTGGCAAGGCTCCAACATAGTCATAATAAAAACGGTCGTTATAAATCTTCCAAATCAGGTCATAGAGGGAGTGGGTTTTGGCATACAAGCGCCAAGAAGCTAAGATATCCATGAATTGCTTTAGTTTCTCAGCTAGAGCTGAGTGAATCAAGACTTTTTGGCTACTTACCTGTTTTTGAGCATTTACTAGTTTCTCAAAGAGATTTTCTTGGACTTTATCCTCTGCTTTCTGAAGGGACAAACGTGCTAACTCATCCTCGTCAAAGCCAAACATAGGAGACTTCATAAGGGCAACCAAGGCATAGTCTTGCAGGGGATTATGAATGACACGAAGAGTGTCTAGCATGACTTGTACTTCTAGGGATTGGAGATAATTGTTTTGCTCTCCGTCAGTTTTGACAGGAATTCCGTACTCAGACAGGGCGAGAAGAATCTGGTCATTATGACTGCGGCTGGAGGTTAGAAGGGCAATTTCTTTAAAAGTCACACCTTTTTCCTGATGAAGTTTCAGAATCTCCTTGATGACTAAGCGCATCTCACCAGTTAGTTTCGTTTCTGTTTGACTCTCTTCTTCCTCACTTGTGTCGTCCTTATCATAGAGGAGAAATTCTGCCTTGTTATCTGGATTAGGAGTCAGCTTGGTATTGGCAAAAACAAGTTTGTGCATGCTGTCATAGTTGATTTCTCCGACTTCTTGGTCCATAAGACGTTCAAAAACATCATTGGTTGCTGACAGTACTTCTGAACTACTACGGAAATTTTCTTTAAGCAAAATCAGCTTGCCTTCGTGTGGATTTTGCGCATAGCGTTGGAATTTCTCATTGAAAATCTGCGGGTCTGCTTGACGGAATCGGTAGATGGACTGCTTGATATCTCCCACCATAAAGCGATTGTGGCCATTAGATAGCAATTCCAGCATCCGTTCTTGAATATGGTTGGTATCCTGATACTCATCTACCATGACTTCATGGAAGCGCTCCTGATAAGCCTCACGAACTTGCGGGAAATTCTCTAAAATCTCAATGGTGTAATGGCTGATATCAGCGAATTCAAAGGCGTTTTCCTGACGCTTACGCTGACGATAAGCTTCCACAAAATCACTCATGAAAGATTGGAAGGTTTTAGCTAGTTCCCATGTGTCTTGATGATAACGTTCTTGATAGTCGAGAATGGTTATCTGGTCTGACAGTTGTCCTAGTTTAGCAAACTGGGACTTTCTTTCTTCGTTGTAGACATCAGCCAGTGGCTTCAAATCAGCCTTACGGCTGGAATTAGTCAGAGATCGACCGTTTTTCTCTTTTGAAATTGCGACAACACGCGCAAGCACTGCTTGATAAGCCTGACTATCGGACTCCTGATTCAATGAGCCAATTTCATCCAGAATTAATTGCACATTTTCTAGATAAGCAGCCTTTACAAACTCCTTGGCATCATTATCCAGATGGTATCGGAAAAAACTTTCCAAATCCCAAAGGGCTTGCTGGATTTGCTCAGTCAGTCTTTCTTTTTCATTGGTAAAATCAGCTTTCTCAAAGCCTTTGAGGAAAGATTCACTCAGCCATTTCTGAGGATTGTTGGTGGATTGGAGGAAGTCATAAATTTTATAGACTTGCTGGCACAGCCCCCGTTCATCTTTTCCACGTCCAGCAAAGTTTTTCAGCAAATGACTAAAGTTCTCTTTCTGTTTACCTTGGTAATGGGCTTCAAAGACCTCATGAAAGACTTCATTTTTTAGAAGGAGTTGCTCGCTCTGGTTTTGTAAAATACGAAAATTAGGTGCAATATCAATCAGATAGCCATGTTTACCAAGGAATTTTTGTGTGAAGGAGTCCATGGTACCGATGGCTGCGTTGGGTAGGTCTGCCAACTGGCGTCCCAAGTGTTGTTTGAGGTCAACATCATCCGTTTCTTGGATCTGTTGGCCAATTTTTTTCTCCAAACGTTCCTTGAGTTCTGTGGCAGCCTTAACTGTAAAGGTTGAGATAAAGAGTTGAGAAATTTCGACACCACGCGCCAATTGATCTAGAATGCGCTCGGCCATGACAAAAGTCTTCCCAGAACCAGCCGATGCTGAAACAAGAATATTCTGACCAGAAGTGTAGATAGCTTCGATTTGCTCGGCAGTTTTCTTTTGTTCCTTGCTCGAATTTGCTTCTACTTCTTGCAGTTTTTGAATCTCCTCCTCAGTTAAAAAGGGAATACGCTTCATCGATTCAACTCCTCTCTTATTTTTTCAAACCAAGCTTGCTTGAGTTTTTCTCCGACCAGACGTTTGCCATCAGCTAAGTCCAACTTTTCTAGGAAACGTGCTTGGCCTAAGTGGTAATTGGCTTCAAATCCTGTGATGGCTTGGTGTTGCTGAACATACGGTGCAATACTTCTGCCATTTTCAGTATAAGGGTTAATGGCGAACTGACCTTCTAAAATCTTCTCAGCTGCTTTTTTATAAAGATGGGCATTGTAGTCCAGTAGGAGCTGGAATTCCTCATCTGTCAGCTGATTAGCCTTGTTTTTGTTATAAAATTCACCCAAATGACTGCTTTCTTTTTCTAAAAAGAGTCCTTGGTATTTCATAGACTTGCTGGCTTCTACCACTGCTCCTGCTAGACTTTTAACAGCCATCAGAGCTTGGACTGGCTCAGCCATTTCCAAGTACATGGCACCGAAAAAGTTCTGCTCCCCTTCTCTTTTTAGGGCAGCTAGATAGGTTGGCAGTTGGGAATTGAGCCCATTAAAGAAATGAGGAAACTGGAACTGAGTCAGACTAGACTTGTAGTCTACTACTCCTATCGCTCCATCAACTTTCAAACGGTCAATGCGGTCAACCTTGCCTCGTACAAAGACACTACGTCCATTATCCAATTGAATAAAGGCCTGCTCTTTTCCACCAAAATTTGCCTCTTCTTTAATGGTTTCGATAGCTGGATTGTGACGGAGAATATGGCCGGTCGTCCGTGCCACATCAAGCAGCACTTCCTTAGTAAACTGGGCTTCCAAACTTTCTTGATAAATGGCTTCAAATTCGCGTTCTTGACTGGTTTCTTGGATAGCTTGTTCTAGACGTTTGTCAAAGGAATCTTCGTCAGGCAACTGCAAGGTACGTTCAAAAATGCGGTGCAAGAAATTTCCGTGACTACGAGCATCAGGGCGCAGGCGTAATTCTTCTTGCAAGCCTAACACGTAGCGGAGGAAATAACTGTATTGGTTTCGGTAAAACTCCGTCAAACCAGATGTAGACAGATAAAACTCCTGATCAGCAGGATAGAGAGCTTGTAAGGTGTCCTTAGCCAACTGCTTACTGCTTGGACTGGTTGGGATGGCTGGATTTTCCAGACCTTGCTGGTCTAGTTTTTTACCCATGACACGCGCCAGAACCTTAATAAATGTCAAATCTGACTCAGTCTCACTCATCTCGC
>CAURHZ010000060.1:0-7173 GCA_963524345.1 uncultured Streptococcus sp. | reverse complement strand
GCATTGACCTCTGGAACAACCAAAGGAACATCTGGATTTTGACGGAAGTAAGATGTATTATCTACTACTACCGCTCCAGCTTTCACTGCGTATGGTGCATATTTAGCTGATGTAGAACCACCTGCTGAAAAGAGAGCAATATCAACTCCTTCAAAAGCTGTTTCAGTTGTTTCTTCAATCGTAATATCTTGGTCTTTAAATTTCAAAGTCTTGCCTGCTGAACGTGCAGAAGCAAGTAAACGGATTTTATCGATTGGAAGTGTTGATTCTTCCAACATTTTTATCATCTGAGCTCCGACAGCACCTGTCGCGCCGACTACAGCAACTGTATATCCCATAAATAACCTCTTTCGGAATTTTCTAAAAATTTCTATAATAGATGTATTATACTACTTTTTCCATGAATTGCAAAGCATTTTCATCTTTTTTTGGAAAATAAAAATCCCCAGTCGTTAGACTAGGGACTAAGAGGCATCTTCATGTGATGAGCAGGTTCACACAACTCATCAAGGTCCGCTCCTGCGTTATGACCTCCTTATGCTCAATAGTAGTCCGAAGACTACCTATCGACTCATCGCATCTTCTATTCTACTAAAGAGAATCACTTTTGTCAACAGACGAAACTCTTTAGTTTCATTTACACAGCTGAATAGAAATATCTTTGAAACATTTGATGCATACATAACAAAAACCCTTGTAAATCAAGGGCTTTTCTGTCTATTTTATGCTAATTGCCGGGATTGAACCGGCGACCTCATCCTTACCATGGATGCGCTCTGCCAACTGAGCTAAATCAGCTTACTTAAGAAGTATACTATAGTTAGAAAAAATTGTCAAGTTTCCTTAGAAATTTTCCATAAGAAAAAGCCAGGTAAGAGCCACCTAGCTTATCTTCTTCTATTTGCTTAAATCGATTCGACGACCAATTTTACCAATGATAATCGCACCAATAATTAATGAGGCAAATTCACCAATTCCTGTTGTGAACCAAGTAAGGAAAAATGGTAATTGCGCTACGATATTCAACTCGGCAGCGATGGTAAACATGGAAATTGAAAAGAGGATTGAGAAGAAGAAATGATCTTTTCGAATCAATCCGTTAAAAAGATAATCCTTGCTGTATTTTGCAAAAAGCCAAACACCTAGACTGAGGAATACCAAGGTTGAACCACCACCAACAAAGACATCTAGCAGTCCGAAGCTAAAGAAATTAGCAATCATACAACCGATAGTAACTCCGATGATGTACTTAGGATTGTAAAAAGCCATAAAGTTCATCATTTCTGAAATACGGAACTGATAAGCACCATAGCTGATAGCATTTAGAGGCGGTGTGACAGTTAAAACGACATAGATAGCAGCAACGATTGCAATATCTGCAACATCACGAATAGTTAATTTTTTCATCTTTTCTCCTTTAGCGATTGCCCGCGTGTAATATGCTTGGTGAAAGAAGCTAAGCACCAAGGGTTGATTCAATCAACCTTACTAGTATAGCACAATAGCCTGCTTTATGCTATACTAAAAGTATGAAAAAACGCATTCAAAGTCTCTTCGTGAATGAGCTCTTAGCTTATCTTTTTTTTGGAATAGCAACTACTCTTGTCTCCATTCTATCCAGATTAGTCATTTATCAACTAACTCATAAAGAACTCCTTGCTACTGGGCTAGCAAATAGTATCGGTATCCTATTTGCATTTATTACAAATGATAGGCTTGTCTTTAAGCAAGCTAGAGATAATTGGTCAATTCGTTTAGTAAAATTTACTATAGCACGTCTTTCTACTTTTCTTTTAGACTTGTTTTTAACTTTTCTCTTTGTAACTCAGTTTCCTAATATTATCGGGCAATTTGTAAATAATAATATAGACAAGGTTAATAGTATTGAAACCTTTATTTCACAATTCTTGATAATTATCCTCAATTATATTTTTAGTAAGGTATTTATTTTTAAAAAATAAGAAAAAATTTACATATAGCTTGCAAGAACTTCTTAATTAAAATATAATTAAGAGTAAGAATTTTTTTGAAAGGAAATTATGAAAATGTTAAAAGATCTTAAAGCATTTTTGCTTCGTGGTAATGTTGTTGACCTTGCTGTCGGTGTGATCATTGCCTCTGCTTTTGGTGCAATCGTTACTTCATTTGTTAACGATATCATTACTCCACTCCTATTGAACCCAGCCTTGGAAGCTGCGAAAGTACAAAACATCGCTGAGCTTGCATGGAATGGTGTTACATATGGTAAATTCTTGAGTGCTATTATCAACTTCCTTGTTGTAGGTACTGTTCTCTTCTTCGTTATTAAAGCTATGGAAAAAGCCCAAAGCCTTACTAAGAAAGAAGAAACTGTTGAAGAAGCTCCAGCTGGACCAACTGAATTGGAAGTACTTCAAGAAATCAAAGCTCTTCTTGAGAAAAAATAATCGATTAAAAGTATCTAGCACAAAGCTAAATCCTTTTTTCTTTACTCTTTCGGTAACTTGCCTGCTTTCTCAAGCATTTTCTTAATAAGATAAGGCATCTTAACATTTTCACGACCTTTTTTCTCAATCAATTTTTTCACAAATTCTGGCATTTGTAAATCTTGAGATTCAGCCAAGATATTTTTAGTCTCATCTGAAGGAACTAACTCATCAAAGGTTTCTTCTTCTGGGAGAAATTCCTTAAATTCTTTGTCCTCATTAGCTCTGACGGTATTAACCAAGGCATCAATCAAGCGAGAATCTGTATTTGGCATTGGTGGACGATGGTAGTTTACTCCAAATTCCTGACATAAGTCATAACATTCCACATCGTTGTCAAACAAGACTTCAATGTGCTCACTGATAAAACTGATTGGAACAAAAATATAATGGTCTGGATGTTCTGTCTGTTCTCTGAGGTATTCTAATACATCTGGCTTAATCCAAGGAATACCGATATCACTCTCACTTTGCCAGGTATTTGCATATTGTTCGGAACTCAAACCTAGTTTTTCAGCGACTAACTTGCTATTTTCAAAAATTTGATCGATATAAGGATCGCCAAAATCCAAGGCAAAAATGGGTACACTATGGGCTGAAAAGATGACTTTAAAGCTATCCTGTTTTACTTTTTCTTTTAAAATATTAGCAATTTCATCTGCCCAATAGTTTAAGAGCGCTTCTTCTTGATACCAATCCTTAATAACCAAAAATTGAATTTGTTTGCTTTCTAAAAATTTCTCATATCCCATGACAGAGTAAAAAGAATAATGAGGCTCCAAAATCAAGCAAATACACTGCTCGATTCCGTCTGCTTCCATCTGACCAATCACATCTGGAATAAAGGGTTTGGAAAACTTATTAGCAAAATAAACACTATACTCATTTCCCAGCCTAGCTTCTACCAAGGCAACCTCTTCTCGGGTAATTTTTTGCAGAGGCGTGCCGCCAATTCGTACATAATTATCATAGAGAGTCTGAATTTCGTGGTCTTGAGGTCTCACTCCACGACGAATATTTGTGAAAAAATCAGCCACACCTTCAAAGGTAATCTCTTCTGGCGAACCGAAAGTCATCATTAAAATTGCTTTTTTCATAATCGCTTCCTTGTGATATTTTTATCAAGTTTATTTTATCATTTATCCATTAATAAGTAAACGCCAACATAGCGAATTTCCCTAACTTCTGTCTTTTGTTTTTCTCTCTTTTCTATGATACAATGGAAAAAATGAATTCAAAAGGAGTTTTTTATGACTTATCCCAATCTCTTGGACCGATTCCTAACCTACGTTAAGATCAACACGCGCTCTGATGAACACTCTACTACTACTCCAAGTACGCAGAGTCAGGTAGATTTTGCTACAAATGTTCTTATTCCAGAAATGAAACGTGTTGGATTACAAAATGTTTATTATCTACCAAATGGTTTTGCAATTGGAACCTTACCAGCCAATGATCCATCTTTAACACGTAAGATTGGCTTTATATCTCACATGGATACTGCTGACTTTAATTCCGAAGGAATCAATCCACAGGTAATTGAAAACTACGATGGTGGTGTGATTGAACTTGGAAATTCTGGTTTCAAACTCGATCCAGCTGACTTTAAGAGTCTTGAGAAATATCCAGGACAAACACTCATCACAACAGATGGAACAACCTTACTAGGAGCTGATGACAAGTCAGGTATTGCTGAGATTATGACAGCTATTGAATATCTGACTGCTCACCCTGAAATCAAGCACTGTGAGATTCGTGTTGGCTTTGGTCCAGATGAAGAAATTGGTGTTGGTGCCAATAAATTTGATGCAGAAGATTTTGATGTGGATTTTGCCTACACAGTTGATGGTGGCCCACTAGGTGAACTTCAGTACGAGACTTTCTCAGCAGCTGGTGCTGAATTACATTTCCAAGGACGCAATGTCCACCCTGGTACCGCCAAAGGTCAGATGGTCAATGCCCTTCAGCTAGCAATTGATTTTCACAATCAACTTCCAGAGAATGACCGACCTGAGTTAACAGAAGGTTACCAAGGCTTCTACCACCTAATGGATGTGACAGGTAGTGTCGAAGAGGCGCGTGCAAGCTACATCATTCGTGATTTTGAAAAAGATGCCTTTGAAGCTCGTAAAGCAGCAATGCAGTCTATCGCTGATAAGATGAATGAAGAACTTGGTAGCGACCGTGTCACCCTAAACTTGACAGACCAGTACTACAATATGAAAGAAGTCATTGAAAAAGATATGACTCCAATTACCATTGCTAAAGCCGTTATGGAAGATCTAGGTATCACTCCTATTATCGAACCAATCCGTGGAGGGACAGACGGCTCTAAGATTTCCTTTATGGGAATCCCAACCCCTAATATCTTTGCTGGTGGCGAGAATATGCACGGACGTTTTGAATACGTTAGCCTTCAGACTATGGAACGTGCAGTTGATACCATCATTGGTATCGTAGCTTATAAAGACTAAAAAGACGAGGTAGCTCAGCTACTTCGCCTTTCTTTTTATTCTGCTGGTTTTTCTTGATTTCCAGTACTTATTGTAGATTCTGTTGTTTCCTTTTCTGAAGCTGGTTCAGCAGGTTTAGAATCTGTTGTGTTGCTCGGTTTGTTTTCGTCGCTGGCAGTTTCACTGTTAGATTCTGCAGTTGCTGATGTTTCAGTTTCGGGACTTGTCTTATCACCATTTGCCTCGGCATTTGTCGCTGGAGTTGCTTCTTCACTCGCACTTGATTTTGACTTGATTTCTTGATTCAAGACCAGAATAGCTTTTGTCAATTCAAGTAAAGCAGCCTTATCTTTACTCTTAGCAGAAAGTTGATCTAGTAATGCATCCACCTTATCAAAGTCTTCATCAGAACCCTTATTGTTTTCTAAATAAGCATGAAGCGACATAAGAATATCGTAGAGTTTTTGATAGAGTACAAGTGTCTGAGGATCTTGCTCAGCATTTTCCTTTTCTTGTTGAAGAGCGCTAGCGATACGAGTCAAGACATCTTTTACCTGACTGTTTACTTCATCCAAGTCTGCATCACCCTTGTTTGTAGCAACTTTGAGATTTTCTACTTCTTCTGCTAAGGATTGTCTGATTCCTTCTTCTTGGATTTGATCTAAGAGTTGAGTTGCCTTGCTCAAGAGACTTTCTACTTGTTCCTTGCTAACATGATTGACATGCTCTTCAGGCATAAAGTCTCCATACAATTCTTTCAAGAAGCCATAAATAGCTGTCTTGGCAGTTTGATTATCAACTTTTTCAGTATCTAGAACTGTCTGAGTCGATTTAGCAGTAGTTGGTTGAGCTTTCAAAGCTTCTTCCACTTCTTGTTTTGCCTGATAGATGTCTGGGAATAATTTGTTCAATTCCGCTGCCTTTAGGAAGGATTGAGATTGATACAAGGTCCAAGTCAACTGAGCCACTTTGTTTCGAAGTTCATCATTTAAACGACCGTCATTTACGTGTTCGTAGAAATACTTGATGTATTCTACAGTTGTAACACCTGTTCGGTCATTAAAGTCTTGCAAGGCTTGAAGTTGTGATTCAACGGCTGCTAAACCAGCCTCATCTTTTGCCAACTTAGCCTCTTGGAGTCGAACGAGAAGATCTTTCTTTGGAAGTCCATAAGAGTCTGTATCCAGTGTATTGATTTTATCAATCAAATCCTGATATTTCTTATCTAGAGCGCTTGTTTCAACAGGTTTGACACTTTCATCAATATGGATATATTGCTTATCAAAGAGATCCAGTGTCGCAAGATAACCTGCTGTAGAGTTAGTTGCCAGTTTCTTCATATTTTCAGTAAACTGACCTAAGGCTAACTCAATCTGTCTTTGTTCGATAGGCTTGTCTTTGTAGATAATTCTGCTATCAGCTAGAAGTTGATCTACTTTTTCCAAGACTGCCTTCTCATCAAAAGCTCCAGGTTGATAATTGGATTGTAGGGCTGGAATCTTGTTTTTCAACGCTACTTCATAGCCCTTAGTTTGAACCTTGATGTAGTGATTGTGGTCGCCATGAGGAATCACAAAACTACCATTTTCTACCTGCAAGCTATAAGGAGACACACCATCTCGCAAAGCAGTGGTATAGAGTTCATTTAGGAAATCAAGTTCTGGATTGCCAGTTTGTAGCGGAAGACGCACATGTTCCTTACGAACAGCATATGGGTGGATATGAGTTGGATCGTAGGCTTGGTCTGGATTTCCAAAGACAAAGAATCCGTTTGAAATTCTAATCGCTTCAAGTGGAACTCCGTATGTTTTAGAAATATAAGCAATCTTTTCTTCATCGCTAGCATCTCTTGAGAAAGACTCTACCGTTTTAGCAAGAGGTTTTACAGGTTCTGCATCATGATGTACTTTCAGATGATCCTGTGCGGTCTTAATTTGCTCTGCTGTCAAGTCCTTCTTGAAGAAATAATGATTGTGGTCTCCGTGACTCATGACAAAACCTTGATCATCCTCACTGATGACGCTATTGGCATCAAAACCGTGATCATGGGATTCATCATGTTTGTGGCCATGATTGTCTTTATCGTGTCCATCATCATGGGCTGGGCTTGGTGTTACTGGCGTTTTACTTTTCAGATGATCCTGTGCAACCTTAATTTTCTCTGCTGTCAAATACTTCTTTAAGAAGTAATGATTATGGTAGCCGTGACTCATGACAAAGCCTTGTTCATCCTCACTGATGACACGATTAGCGTC
>CAURHZ010000059.1:0-7184 GCA_963524345.1 uncultured Streptococcus sp. | reverse complement strand
GGTCCCAAAGGAGATCGACTGCTTCTTCGTCGCTCGCAGCATTTGGAAAGACTTTTTTAGCCCACTCAAGTCCAGCAGCGGCTGCCACAGTCCAGCTAACCTTGTTGGATTGAGTTGCAATACGCATTGGCTTCATAGCCAGTCCCATCGCTTTTGCAGAAGCTGAAAGTTTGTCAGCGTCCACACCGTTCAAAGCACCTGGGTCAGAAGAACGTACCCCAAGACGGCTGGCCTTGTTCTCCAAGAGGTAGTTCATCTCAGCAATCTTGTATTCTGGCACATTGTCCAGACGCTCCATCGGTGCGTGGAGAAATTTCTCACGGTTGATGACATCATCTGTCCACTGAACGATGACCTCATGCGCACCCAAAGCATAGGCTTCTTTCACGATTAAATGCGCCAACTCCCGTTGCTCCACATCAATAGAGAGAGCCAAAGTGTGACCAGGTTGCACATTAATTCCGTTCGCAACCAATAATTTCGCATATTTTTCTAGATTTTCTTTAAAATTTGGTAAAACCATTCTATTCTTCCTTTTCTTTTTGTTTATTTTTCTTTCAAAGCAGAAAACAATCCTGCTAAAGCAATGGCACCAGACAAAAATGCTGTTGATAGAAGTATTGTCTGGTCAGCAAGTTCCAATTGATACTCAAACACCTTCTCAGCCGGCTTGTCTTCCGCAAAGATTCTAAGTTTCATAAAATATCCTCCGTTACTAGTATATCACATATATTGGTATTTTAAAAAACAAGCTTACTGGAGCTTGTTTTAATTAGCTATTACAAAAATTTTGTACATATCTTTCCACTTCTTTTTCCATAGATTGAATCTCACCAATATCCCATCTATTTTTTTTAGAAGTTATCTTTGCCATCATCTGTAATTTTAAACTCTGACGATGGAATATCCCTTCTCTTTCCCATTGTTCTAATTTAGCCTCTGGATAGGAGTTGCCAAACCTGGAGTTCTGACTATCGGTAATAATACAAAGGTTGCCAAAGGAATGTAAAAACTCAGCAGGTAATTGGCTCTCTCCATCATGTCCATTTGGATTCTGAGGATACCAATGCTCTATGGAGCGACGATATGCAAATTTGAAATGATCAAAATTAATATCCTTGTACTCTTTCTCTAATTCGGCACGATTTTTCCATAAAACATAATCTACAAAGTTAAAAGCGTAAACAGGAATTGCCCCGTATTTTTTGATAGTTTTATCTTCTGTGAACAATCTTTCTTTTGCATATCTTACTGCCATTTTTTCCAGAAAATCCTTAAACTGACTAGCAAATTCTGTTTGATTTAACTCTTCAATATGGTTAAACAAAAATTGCAAGATTTCATATAACCAACGACTATCACGATTAGCAGTAAAGGTCACAGCAAACATAGATTGGAGCATTAAAATATCATCATTGAACTTTTCAAAAGAATTTTTATCATAATAATATTGAACAAATAAATCTCCTCCAGTTTTGTTATTATAATCATTCCGATAAACTTTCTGCAGAAACCAATCATTTTCTTGTCTTCTATTATTAGTTTCTTGTGACATTCGTACAATCAAATTATCAAATATAAATTTTAATTTCAATAAATTCCTAATAAATAATGTAACATCCTCTATACTTGTATTAACACTAGTTATATTTTCAAATGTTTCTAATAATTTCTTGTCATCTAGCTGTATATCAGAAGGAGATACATTACTAAATGTTATATAATAAACGAAATATAAAAATGTTTCAAAGTTTATAATCGTTCTGTATTTTTCCACTTCATTCGTATCTGATATTACTTTAACTGTTGTAGATTCTTTATTTTCTATACTAGACAATAGAGATTTCTTATTAGTCGACTGAACTTCTATTTGACTTAAGGATTTATCAATATTTAAAAGAAAGCTATTCTGATAATTATTTCCTTTAATCCAATTCAAAGGAAATATTTTTTCTCTTTCTGCATCATGATGCTTTTTCTTTGCTTTTTTTGTAAATGCGTTGATGACCGGCTTTTCAAACTCTGCACAGGCGTCCCAAATTCTTGCAAACTTTTGCGCCATTTCTTGATCTTCACCAAATTTAGACATCATTTGTGCCTTAAGGATTTCATGGGCTTCTAGTTGTTCTCCTCGAGAGTTGAAACGTTCAAAATAAAGATTCAAATCTAAATCTTCAGGAAGTATACTCCGAAAAATGATGACATTATCAAAAAGATAATCAACGAAAGACTGAGGATCCAATTGGCGCTCCTCTAGCACTTTTTTCAATGCGTCTTTAGCATATCCGTAACCTCTAGTCAACTCATTTTCATCGCCCTCTGAAATTTCTTGCTTGGTAAATAGCTTTTGAATATTCTCATTTGATTTCTTCCGCGCTGGGAAAGTAAGATTGACAGCTTTCAATCTATCAAAACCAAACTCATGCTTCAAAGCTAAGGCAATCAAATTAAGGGCTGTTGTTCGTTGTTGCCCATCTATGATTTTGAAAAGATCTTTCTCTTTATTAACAACTAATGTTCCAATATAATAATTGTCTCTTTTTTCTTGACAAGCATCTGCTACGTCGTTCAATAACTGCTCAATTTCATCATAAGTCCAAGCAAAATTTCTCTGATAAAGAGGAATGGCATAGGTATCTTCATTTAACAAACGATTAACTGATAAGCTTATATGTGTTTCTACCATTTATCTTTTTCCTCTTCTATAATCTTATCCACAGTATAATTTTCAAATAACTCTCTATCTATTTTAACCATAAAATCATTCGGAGTGACAGCATGAGATAAAAGTTGAAATAGCTTTTGAACCTCTTTTTGTCTAAACCTTCCACCAGCGACATAGTTCCCGACAGTTGCATCATATATGGCTTTAGACTTAACTCGAGGGTAGTAAGACCAAATAAACAAGGTCTCTACTATCTCCTTTGATAGCTCATCTTTTCCAAATCTATCTGCGAAAAGCGAGCAAATATTTAGGAATATATTGTGACATTTGAGATAGCGTCCTTTTGAGCTATTGTAAATGTTTAACATACCTTCTGGGTAAGCTAAATTTTGTTCTTCCTTCTCTAACTCATTAGAGAGTCCTAACTGTTCATTTAAAAATTTTTTATAAACTCTAATAGTTTCATGAGAAGATTCAATATACTCAAAAAATTTACTTCCATCAATGATTGGCATAGTAATTGACATAGAGAATTTTTCAATATGACGATACAATTCTAGGTATGGAAAGTTCTGATTCAAATCAACACCTTTAAAATCGTCAATAAAATCCTCTGTAAAACGGAGATAAGATCCATAACGCTTGTTTGTCAATCCTGTCTCTCCTCGCGACCAACATCTCATACGAAAAAGATGTTTATCAAACAACTCTTTGAGACTTAAATCTTTATCTTCTACAAATTGCTCCCACTTTTCAACAATCTTTTCATCTTCGGAATCTTGCTTGCGAAGATGATAGGCTTTGAGCAAATCATGAGGTTCTAGAGATTTTCCACGATTATTCTGAGAATCAAATAGCTGAAAAGCCTCTGATAATCGTTCTTGGGGCATAGTAATCACAGAGACAGCACAATTCTCTAATAAAAAGTTGCAAATATCTTTTGCCTCATTTTCGCCAACTAATTGAGTTAAATTTTTCCACTCATTATAATTTTCACTCGCATTATAGCAAGCTATCTCTCCAAATTCAGCACTCAACAGTTGATTAGCACCCTTATAATTCTCTAAATCATCTAATAAATGAATAAACAAAGAAATTGAAATTAGCCGTTGCTGTCCATCGACAATATCTAAGTGTCCATCATTTTCATGCAGGATAACGGAACCAATCTGATATTCCTTTTTCCCCATAGCATCTCGTAAATCATAAAAAAGATTACGGATATGTTTTCTGTTCCATTTATAAGGTCTTTGATAAGAAGGAATCCGCAAGTCCCCTTCTTTCAATAGTTCTCCAACCTTTTTAGAAGTAAATTGAATACTCATTTTATCCTCATTTATATTTATCTATCATTTCTTGAACTGTTCGCTTCATATCCTCTACTAAAATCCGAGGAGATAAAACAGTAACTGCTTCCCCTTGCCCCAGCAACCAACGTTTAAGCCCCGGTGTGTGCTGACTTTCAAACTGAAAATGAGTCCAGCTACCATTTTTTCCAACTATTTTTGCATTTGGAAATTGATCCATCACAATCGTCGGATCGTACAAATACTCGATTTCAATACTGATTTTCTTCCCTATAAAAGCATCTACTCTCTCGTTACGAATGTCGCCATCTCTAAATTTATCTCGATAAGAAATAGAGGGTTTCTCTATATCACTAAGAGACCAGGATTGAATACGGTCTACTCTTAAAGTAATATAAGTAGCATGTTTCAACTGGTAAACAACCAGATAGAAATAATGACTATCATAGTAAATAGAGACTGGCAAAACAGTCTGCCTCTTAGAAGATTCAGAATAAGGTTTTTGATAGATAATGTCTAGAACCTGTTCATGCAAAATAGCTTCTGATAAATTCCAAATTTTCTCTATTCTATTTTGTTGATCCGTTAAGGGAGCATAATTAAGCTTTTCACTACCAATAATCTTCTCAATTTCTTTCTGGTCATCACGAGGAACTAAAATCAATAAATTTCTTAGTAAGCTATCAATTTCTGGCCTATTCAGTGCTCGATTTTCCAATAAAATCTTTGAAATAACGAGTATATCCTTTTTATTAAAAACTGCCTTACTTGCTAAACAATACTTATTCGTCTTACGGTTATAAAGCAAATCTCCACTATAACTGGTGTTACTAGATAAAATATCACGGAGTAGCGAAAAATCTCTCTGTATCGTCTTTTCACTAACCTCAAATTCCTGAGCCAGTTGCTTTTTTCCTAATGGAATCCCAAACTGTAAACGTAAAAAGATTGTTAGTAGTCTCTCTTGATCATTCATTTGCAGTCCTTTTTGTTAATCTTCAAGCGATCTTAGACACACTGTCATTCCCCACTTAAAACGCACAATCAAACGAGATTGAACATTTTTCAACTGATCTGGTTCAGAATTACCTGATAAAACAATTTGCGTTTTCCTATCAAAGAAAGAATTAAAGAGGTTGAAAAATTTTTCTTGAATAAGAATATCCTTTTCTCCCAATACCTGAATATCATCTACTAGTAGAAGATCCAACTCCTCACCTCTAACTTTTTGTATTTCTAGCTCATTTTCTAATAAGTTTTCGGCAGAAATATATTTTACTCTCTTTTCTGGATTGTTCTCAAGAACCTTATTTCCAATTGCTAGCAGGAGATGTGTTTTTCCTGAACCTGATTCACCATAAATATAAAATGGATTGTATTTTAAGCCTAAGTTCTTTACTACTTCTAAGGCTTCTTTCTTTGCTAAAGTATTACCATCTTTTTCTGCAAAATTTTCAAATTGATATTTGTTATCTAATCCGATATTATTCATCGTTTAAACCTCTTTCTCTTTTATACCATAAGTATAACAAAACAGATGGACAATATTTGTCCGTCTGTTGATTTTTTTAAAACAACTCATCAAATAAACTCAACTGGTTATCCTCTGGCATATTGCCGAGAATCCCCATTTCATCCATCTTTTCAACCAATGTTGATGAAAGTCCACCGCGTTTGCGTAATTCTGTTTTGGAGAGGAATTCTCCCTCTTCACGCGCTCGTACCAACTGCTTAGCAACGTTCTCTCCCAGACCATCCATTGCTACAAATGGCGGGATGAGAGTATCCCCATCAATGAGGAATTCTGTCGCCTGACTACGATAGAGATCGAGTTTTCCAAACTTGAAACCACGCTCCCACATTTCATTAACAATCTCAAGAGTTGTATAGAGATCGATTTCCACATTAGAAGCTTCATTGTTCTTCCGTTTTTCAGCGATTTCTTCCATTCTTCGCTTAATAGCATCTAAGCCCGCTCCCATAGTCTTGATATCAAAGGCCTTGGCACGGATAGAGAAATAAGCACAATAATAATAAATTGGATGGTGAACTTTGAAGTAAGCTACACGCAAGGCCATCATAACGTAGGCTGCCGCATGGGCTTTGGGGAACATGTACTTAATTTTCCCACAGGACTCGATATACCACTCTGGCACCTTATTAGCCTTCATGGCTTCGATATAGCCATTGCGTTCCTCTTCAGAAATCTTCAGCCACAAGCCCTTACGTACCCGTTCCATGATAGTAAAGGCCATCTTAGGCTCGAGACCAGCATGCATGAGGTAAACCATGATGTCGTCCCGACAACCGATAACGGTTGATAGGTCAGCAATCCCTTGCTTAATCAAATCTTGGGCATTGCCCAGCCAAACATCGGTACCGTGGGACAACCCTGACAACTGAAGCAATTCTGCAAAAGTCGTCGGATGGGTTTCATCGACCATCCCTCGAACAAAGTTGGTTCCAAACTCTGGAATTCCCAACATGCCCGTCGGAGTTCCGATTTGCTCAGGTGTTACCCCTAGCACATCTGTCCCTGAAAAGAGGGCCATCACGCCTTCATCATCCATAGGGATTTCATTAGGATCAATCCCAGACAAGTCCTGGAGTTTTCGAATCATGGTCGGATCATCATGTCCCAGTACATCAAGTTTGAGGACGTTCTCATCGATATCGTGGAAGTTAAAGTGAGTGGTCTGCCATTCAGCGGTCACGTCATCCGCTGGATACTGAACAGGAGTAAAATCGTAGACATCCATGTAGTTCGGAATAACAACAATTCCCCCCGGGTGTTGACCTGTTGTCCGCTTGACACCCGCCGCTCCTTGAGCGAGGCGTTCTACCTCTGCATCACGGTAAAACTTTCCATAGTCCCGCTCATAACCCTTGACAAATCCATAAGCCGTCTTGGCAGCCACCGTACCAACCGTTCCTGCGCGGAAGGCATATTCCTCACCAAAGATATCACGTACATCCAAATGGGCGCTAGGTTGATCTTCTCCCGAGAAGTTCAAGTCAATATCAGGAACCTTGTCTCCATCAAAACCAAGGAAGGTCTCAAATGGAATATCCTGGCCATTTTTGCTGAGTTTGTGACCACATTTTGGACAGTCCTTATTGGGCATATCAAAACCTGAACCGTAAGAACCATCTGTGATAAACTCACTGTACTGACACTGACCACAGACATAGTGAGGAGAGAGAGGATTGAC
>CAURHZ010000058.1:0-7199 GCA_963524345.1 uncultured Streptococcus sp. | reverse complement strand
AAAAACTAACATAAAGGAGAAAGAAGATGACTACAAAAAAGCGTGTCCTTAGTGCAGGCCTGACTTTTGCGGCTGCTTTGCTTTTAGCCGCTTGCGGACAATCAGGTTCAGATACAAAGACTTACTCATCAACCTTTAGTGGAAATCCAACTACATTTAACTATTTGTTAGACTACTACGCTGATAATACAGCTATTATTACTAACCTAGTTGATGGTTTGCTTGAAAATGACAACCACGGAAACCTAGTTCCATCTTTGGCAGAAGACTGGTCTGTTTCAAGCGACGGTCTGACTTATACCTACAAATTGAGAAAAGATGCCAAATGGTTCACGGCTGACGGTGAAGAGTACGCTCCAGTCAAGGCACAAGATTTTGTGACAGGTATTAAGTACGCAGTGGACAATAAATCACAGGCCATTGACTTGATTCAAAATTCAATCAAGGGCTTGAATGATTATATTACAGGAGCGGATTCTAACTTTTCTAAGGTTGGGGTGAAGGCGATTGACGACCAGACTGTTGAGTATACTTTGGCACGCCCAGAACCTTACTGGAACTCAAAAACGACCAACAGTATTCTTTTCCCAGTAAATGAAGAGTTTTTAAACTCAAAAGGGAAAGATTTTGGGACTCTATCTCCAGATAGCATTCTTTACAGTGGACCTTATTTGTTAAAAGATTTTACATCAAAATCATCGATCGAGTATGTGAAAAATCCGCATTACTACGATCATGATAAAGTATCAATTGAACATGTGAAATTGGCTTACTTTGATGGTTCAGACCAAGAATTGACCATCCGTAACTTTGAAAGTGGAGCTTATTCAATCGCTGGGGTTTATCCAAATAGTTCTAACTTTGCCAAGACCAAGGAGAAATATAAGGATAATATCGTCTATAGCTTGCAGGACAAGACTTCTTGGTACTTCAATTTTAACGTCAATCGTAAGGCTTACAACCACACTGCTAAAACAACAGATGAGCAGAAGAAGTCAACTGAGACAGCTGTCTTGAACAAGAACTTCCGTCAAGCGGTGAACTTTGCCTTGGATCGCACAGCCTATTCTGCTCAGTCAAATGGGGAAGAAGCGGCTAGCAAGACCCTTCGTAACACCCTAGTGCCTCCTACATTTGTCCAAGTGGGAGACAAGACCTTTGGAGAAGTAGTCGCTTCTAAATTGGTCAACTACGGAACAGAATGGTCAGGTATTAACTTGGCAGATGCTCAGGATGCCTATTTTAACAAAGAAAAAGCCCAAGCAAAATTTGCGGAAGCTAAAAAAGAATTGGCAAGTCAAGGTGTGACTTTCCCTATTCACTTGGATGTAGCTGTTGATCAAACAAGTAAAAATGCTGTGACAGGTATGAACTCTGTTAAGCAGACCCTTGAGTCAGTTTTAGGTGCTGATAACATTGTCATTGATGTTCAGCAACTTTCAACAGATGATTTTAATAACGTAGCCTTCTTAGCACCAACACCAGCTGATCGAGACTACGATTTGAACTTTGATGGCTGGGTAGGTGACTACCAAGATCCATCAACCTATCTCAATCCTTTCAATGCAGAGGATGGATTCTACCTCAAGATTTTTGGTTTAGATGCTCAAGAAGATAAAGCTAAGATTGCTAGCTTGGGGCTTGATACTTACACCAAGATGCTCAAAGATGCAGATAGTGAAAATAAAGATGTAGCCAAACGCTATGAAAAATATGCTGAAGCACAGGCTTGGATGATTGACAATTCTCTGATTATGTCAGCCATGTCAAGTGGTGGAACAGCTTCTGTAACCAAAGTAACGCCATTTACAAGAGGCTATTCACTGGTCGGCATCAAGGGTGATGGCAATAACTACAAGTACATGAAACTGCAAAAAGATACTGTGACAACTAAACAGTATGAAGAAGCCAAGACCAAATGGGAGCAAGAAAGCAAAAAAGCAATCGAAAAAGCTCAAAAAGAAGCAGAAAATCATGTTAAATAAAGATGAGCGAGGTTCCGTAAGGGACCTTGTTTTGATGTTTATATAGTAAATTTATTGATGTAATTGGTTGCAAGTCAAAAAGAATGTTTCGGAAAGAAGATGAGAACGCCTTACTTAAGCAGATGCAGGCCACAAGTGTAGTTTTTTATGATATAATAAAATGAAATAAAAATTGATAATAGAGGTATATCGTGAGTAGATCTTCGAAGCGAGCTCGTCAGGGTAAAACAAAGATTATGATTAGTTGGGGGTTGCTGGCTATCTATGCATTACTAGCAGTCTTTTTATTGTTTTTGATTTTCAAGTACAATATGCTAGCTTTCAGATATCTCAATATAGTGGTTGCTGTCTTAATTGTAGCCTTAGCCATCTTGTGCTTCTTTTTAATTCGGTCTAAGAAAGCTAAAAATCTAACGCTGATTTTATTACTGCTTGGTGTGTTAATCAATGGAACTTCTCTCTTTGCTGTAGGGCAGTTCATTGGATTTACCAGTCGCCTGAATGCGACATCGAACTACTCACATTATTCGATGAGTATTGCGGTATTAGCAGATAATCCAATTGATAATATCAGTCAGGTAACCAGTGTAACGGGGCCGACTGGGACGGATAAGGATAATATCCAACAGTTGATGAATGATCTTAAGGCTAGTCAAAATAAGGAATTGACAGTCGAAGAAAGCAGATCCTATCTTGCGGCCTATAAGAGCTTGTTAGCTGGCGATACAAAGGCAATCATTCTAAACAGTGTCTTTGAAAACATTATCGAATCAGAATATCCTGACTATGCTTCAAAAATTAAGAAAATCTATACCAAAGAATTAACTAAGACAGTTGAAACTCCAAAAGATGTCAAAGGTGACAGTTTCAACGTTTATATCAGCGGAATTGATACTTACGGTCCAATCAGTTCAGTTTCTCGTTCGGATGTCAATATTATTATGACAGTTAATCGCGAAACTAAAAAGATTCTCTTGACAACGACACCTCGTGATTCCTATGTTCCAATTGCAGATGGTGGCAACAACCAAAAAGATAAGTTGACCCATGCGGGGATTTATGGAGTAGATGCTTCCATTCATACACTGGAAAATCTCTACGGTATTGACTTGAACTATTACGCTCGTTTGAATTTCACTTCTTTCTTGAAATTGATAGATCTTCTCGGTGGAGTTGATGTTCATAATGATCAAGAATTTACTGCTCATACAAATGGGAAGTTCTATCCTGTAGGGAATGTTCATCTTGACTCGGAGCAAGCTCTTAGCTTTGTACGTGAGCGTTATTCATTGGCAGATGGAGACCGAGATCGTGGTCGTAACCAGCAAAAAGTCATTGTTGCAATTCTGCAAAAGTTAACTTCGACAGAAGCTTTGAAAAATTATGACAGTATTATAAAGGGTCTACAAGATTCCGTGCAAACCAATATGCCACTTGAAACCATGATGAACCTGGCCAATGCCCAACTCGAGAGTGGTGGAACTTATAAGATTAATTCGCAAGATCTTAAAGGAACAGGGCGTATGGATTTGCCATCCTATGCCATGCCTGATAGCAACCTTTACATGATGGAGATAAGTGATAGCAGTTTAGAGTCAGTCAAGGCTGCAATCAATGATGTGATGGAAGGAAAATAAGACAAAATGATTGATATTCATTCGCATATTGTATTTGGTGTGGATGATGGTCCAAGATCTAAGCAAGAAAGCAAGATCCTTTTGACAGAAGCCTATGGACAAGAAGTACGTTCTTGAGATGTAAAACATGCAATTGTAACATCGATTAAAGTTATCCATCTTGTACAATTGCTACAACAGTTTGTTAAAAAATAAAAGGAGAAAAAATGTACGATTATCTTGTTGTTGGTGCTGGTCTTTTTGGCGCGGTTTTTGCCCATGAAGCAGCCTTAAAAGGAAAAAAAGTAAAAGTCATTGAAAAACGAAATCATATCGCGGGTAATATCTATACTCGTGAAGAGGAAGGAATTCAAGTTCATCAGTATGGTGCTCATATTTTCCATACTTCTGATAAGGAGATTTGGGATTACGTCAATCAGTTTGCAGAGTTTAACCGTTACACAAATTCTCCTGTTGCAAATTATAAGGGAGAGATTTATAACCTTCCTTTTAATATGAATACTTTCAATAAACTCTGGGGAGTTGTAACGCCAGCAGAAGCACAAGCGAAGATTGATGAGCAACGTGCGGTTTTAAATGGTAAAACTCCTGAAAATTTGGAAGAACAGGCGATCTCTCTTGTAGGTACAGACATCTACGAAAAATTAATCAAAGATTATACAGAGAAACAGTGGGGCAAACCAACTACGGAACTTCCAGCCTTTATCATTCGCCGTTTGCCAGTACGCTTGACCTACGATAACAACTATTTTAACGATACCTATCAGGGGATTCCAATTGGTGGATATACTCAAATAGCTGAAAAAATGTTGGATCATGAGAACATTGATGTAGAAACAAATGTTGATTTCTTCGCGAATAAAGATCAATATCTGAAAGATTTTCCTAAGATTGTCTTTACTGGTATGATTGATGAATTCTTCGACTATAAGTTGGGTGAACTAGAGTACCGTAGTCTTCGTTTTGAAAACGAGACCTTGGATATGGAGAATTACCAAGGAAATGCAGTTGTGAACTATACGGATGCAGAAACTCCATATACTCGTATTATTGAACACAAACATTTTGAGTTTGGGAATCAAGAAAAGACTATCATTACTAAAGAACATTCTAAAACATGGGAAAAAGGTGATGAGCCTTATTATCCAGTAAATAATGATCGTAATAATCATTTGTATAAATCATATAAAAAATTGGCAGATGAACAAGGGAATGTTATCTTTGGTGGTCGTTTAGGACATTATCGTTATTACGATATGCACCAAGTAATTGGAGCAGCTTTACAGTGTGTAAGAAATGAGTTAGATTAAACACCTAGAACTGTTAACCAGCTACTTTTTAGAAATATGATCGATAATTCCTTGACTACCTAATGTAGTTGAGGGATTTTTTTGATAATATTCATATTATTGCAAAGTTGTTGTTTAAAAAATAATTTTCTAAAATTCAGAAAATTCTATTGACAGGACTTTAAATATAGTCTATAATGGATAGAAAAACAAAGGAGAATACTATGAAAACAAGAAAAGTATTGGCTCTTGCGGGAGTAACTTTATTAGCAACAGGTGTTTTAGCTGCTTGCTCTGGCTCAGGGTCTAGTGCAAAAGGTGAGAAAACTTTTTCTTATGTTTACGAAACAGATCCAGATAACCTCAACTACTTGACAACTGGTAAGGCAGCAACTGCTGACATTACTAGTAATGTGATTGATGGATTGCTTGAAAATGACCGCTATGGTAACTTTGTGCCATCTATGGCTGAGGATTGGTCTGTATCTAAGGACGGCTTGACTTACACTTATACAATCCGTAAAGATGCCAAGTGGTACACATCTGAAGGAGAAGAGTATGCGCCTGTGAAAGCTCAAGACTTTGTAACAGGACTTAAGTATGCGACAGATAAGAAATCAGAAGCCCTTTACTTGGTACAGGATTCAATTAAAGGTTTGGATGCATACGCTAAAGGGGAAACTAAAGATTTCTCTCAAGTTGGGATTAAAGCGATTGACGATCAAACAGTTCAATACACTTTGAACAAACCTGAAAGTTTTTGGAATTCTAAAACAACAATGGGTGTCTTAGCACCAGTTAATGAAGAGTTTTTAAACTCTAAAGGAGATGATTTTGGGAAAGCAACAGATCCAAGCAGTATCCTTTATAACGGACCTTTCTTGTTGAAATCATTGGTCGCTAAATCTTCAGTAGAATTTGAAAAGAATCCAAACTACTGGGATAAGGACAATGTTCACATTGATAAGGTAAAACTTTCATTCTGGGATGGTCAAGATACAGGAAAACTTGCAGAAAACTTCAAAGATGGAAGCTTTACAATGGCTCGTCTCTTCCCGACAAGCGCAAGTTATCCTGAACTTGAAAAAGAGTTTAAAGACAACATCGTTTATACACCACAAGATTCTACTACTTATTTAGTAGGTACTAATATTGATCGCCAGTCTTATAAGTACACTTCTAAGACTACAGATGAACAAAAGACTTCAACCAAGAAAGCTCTTCTAAACAAAGATTTCCGTCAAGCCCTTGCCTTTGGTTTTGATAGAAAAGCCTATGCTTCTCAAGTGAATGGTGCGAATGGGGCAACTAAACTGCTTCGTAACTTGTTTGTTCCTCCTACATTTGTACAGGCAGATGGAAAGAACTTTGGCGAAATGGTCAAAGACAAATTGGTGACTTATGGTGACGAATGGAGCAACGTGAACTTGGATGATGCTCAGGATGGACTCTACAATCCTGAAAAAGCGAAAGCAGAGTTTGCTAAAGCTAAGACAGCTCTCCAAGCAGAAGGCGTTCAATTCCCAATCCACTTGGATATGCCAGTTGACCAAACCAATACAACAAAAGTTCAACGTGTCCAATCTTTTAAACAATCACTTGAAGAAACATTAGGAACTGACAATGTCGTCATTGATATCCAACAACTTCAAAAAGATGAAGTTCTCAATGTTACCTACTTTGCTGAAACGGCTGCTGGACAAGATTGGGATGTCTCAGATAACGTTGGATGGGGACCAGACTACATTGACCCATCTACCTACCTTGATATTCTCAAACCATCTGTAGGGGAAAGTACAAAGACTTACCTAGGATTTGACTCTGGAACAAACAACGCTGCGGCTAAGCAAGTTGGTTTGGAAGACTACGAAAAAATGGTTGTGGAAGCTGGTGCAGAAGTGAATGACATTTCAAAACGTTATGAAAAATATGCTGCTGCCCAAGCTTGGTTGACCGACAGTGCTTTGATTATCCCAACAACTTCTAAAACTGGTCGTCCAATGTTGTCTAAGATGGTACCATTTACACTTCCGTTTGCATACTCTGGTAACAAGGGTACGACCGAAGCTACCTTGTATAAATACCTTGATGTACAAGATAAACCAGTGACAGTTGATGAGTATCAAAAAGCGCAAGATAAATGGATGAAAGAAAAAGCAGAATCCAATAAAAAAGCGCAAGAAGAGCTCGCAAAACATGTGAAATAGATTTTAATCATCTATAGAAACAGAGTGATAAAGAACCTGAGACAAAATAGTTCTCAGCCACAAAAAAGCTAGAGATTTCCA
>CAURHZ010000057.1:0-7230 GCA_963524345.1 uncultured Streptococcus sp. | reverse complement strand
CTTTTGCTGATCTTCATACCTCATAGAAAGATAGGCGATGGATTTTCCCAAGAACTGATTCTTGCCTTCTTGTCCTTTATCACTGGCTGGCAACAAGATCACCTTTTTAGTGCCGATATCAGGTAGCTTAAAGCCCTGACTTTCTAAAAATTGACGGTTTGCATAGTAAACATCTACCTTATCAGGCAGTTGGTACTGCTGTACTTGTTCAGCTTTGATGACTGGTTTGATAGGAAGACTCGCACTTCGCACATAATTTACTTGTATTTTTGCTAGCAAATCTTGATAAAATTGGTAGAAATAATCTGTAGATTTCCCTGAACCTGCTAGCTCTTCCTGCCACAGGTTATCATTAAGTTTGAAGGTTTCTAAGGTCAGGTAATTCCCTTGGCTTACCCACTGTTGCTGATAAGCAAGTTCTTTGTTTTCTTGTTCTAGACTTCTGCCTACCCCAATCAGTAAAACCGTCAATAAAATAGTTGTCCCTATTTTCATCACATAATTGAAGATGAGACCAAGTTTGATAGATGAAAAACCTTTCAACATGGAGCTGACTGTCATTTTCTGAATCATTAGGTAGGTCAGCCAACTGATGAACAAATACAACTGTAAAAGCAGAAATTGGGATAAGAGTAAACTTGGGAACAAAAGTTTTGGTCTGTAGTCCAGCACTAAAAATAGTCCCAAGTCAATGATAAGACTTCCACCCAAGAGAAGATAAAAATTAGTTTTTACAAAACCAGCTAAAATCGCCCCGCTTTGAAAACCAAGTAACTTTTGAACCCCCACTCGTTTCATCTCCATCATCGGCTGATAAACTGTTACTAACACAAGAAGTAAAATAGCCAAGACAAAAACAATGGCAGATAAAAGCAAATCTCGATTTATGACTTCCACTGCACTTTTATAGGTAGGCTCTAGCAAGGTAGCCTGGTCTATCTTGAAAAAATCGCTCCATTTCTGTACAATCCTATACTTATCCATCTCTTGTGTAGAAGTTATCGTATAGCGACCATTTAAACTACGAGATGTATCCTTGATATAGGTTTGAAAAGTTATAAGCTGAATAGGCTTGGCTTTTAGAAAGGTCGGTATCGTACCAAGTTTATTAGAAATTTCTTTATTACTGTAGACTCCTTCACCATCTGTGGTAAAATCAAGAGAAGAAATCCCAAACTCTTGGTAGGGGAAGGTATCTTTATCAAAAACACCAGACTTGATTACCTCATCACCACTGTCTGTTTTGATGATGGAGACTTTGTACTCCTTTGATACATCCTCAAAAAATCGAAGAACAGACGCTGAAGGTTCGTTAATATCTTTCAAATACAAATCCAAAGAATCTACAGTCTTTCCCATTTCCCGAAGCCGAACCGCTTCGCGTGTGTAGTTTACATGCAAAACAAACAAAGTGGTACACAGCAACAGCAGAAACATACAAAGATGACTGATTTTTTTCATAAAAGTACCTCCACTAAAGTTTTCCCTCTCCTAATAGGAGAGGGAAAATTTCACTTAAAATCCATAGAAATATTCTAATCCTGTTGGCGGAATTTTATTAAGGGAAGCTTGAGCCCAAACCTCGGGATCTTCACGATCCTTAGAGATTCTACCTCCATGCTTGACAGTTGCTGTATGAGATCGAGTAGAATGTAAATAATCAGAATATCCAAAAGTTCCTGTCCAACCTACTCCATAGTTCCATTGACCACCATCAACCCATTCTGCTAAAGCATTTGTAGTAGCAAGTATACCACATACCATTAAAGATGCAACACCAATTCTAACTAATTTTCTCATGATTTATTTCTCCTATTATCGAGAGCTGTTCCGTAGAAACAGCTATAGTAATTTATCAACAAGTATCGTAGTCCATTGGACTCACCTTCCTTTCATTTTTACAACTAGCGCATTATATCGGCCAGTTCCATGGGAAAACCGTAGCAATGCTGAATAAGAAAGCAAGAATAACTAAAAAACGAAAAACTTTTTTATTCATACTCTTTCCCTCCTATCTGTATTTCGTATCTATAGTATACCTCTTCTTTACTCTATTTTAAAATTAGTTAACTTTTTTCACACACTATTTTAGTTTTCTTTTTTACTATTTCTGTTACTATGATACAATATTTTTAACTAGATTTTATTATTTGTTAACTTTTTTCACTAAAAGGAGAAAATCATGCGTTATGATTTTGGAAAGGTCTATAAAGAAATACGTGAGTCAAAAGGATTAACCCAAGAAGAGGTCTGTGGAAATGTCATCTCAAGAACCAGCCTATCAAAGATTGAAAGCGGCAAGGCAACTCCCAAATATGAAAATATGGAATTTCTTCTCCGTCAAATCAATATGAGTTTTGAAGAGTTTGACTACATCTGCCATCTCTATCAACCGAGCCAACGAACAGAAATCATACAAACTTATCTTAATATGAGTTCTATCATTGGCAACAGTAGTCTAGTTGATTTTTTTGAAACATGCCAAAACTATCTCAAGACCCATCATGACCTCCCTATAGAAGAAATCAGGGATATGCTGGAAGTTGTCATTCATATCCGTCAACATGGTACAGAGCAACTATCAGACCAAGTGAAACAGACTATCAAAAAACTTTGGGAAAAAATTGAAAAACAAGATACATGGTATGAAAGTGACCTAAAAATCCTCAATACCATCCTTTTCAGCTTTCCCATTGATCACCTCCATCTCATTACTGGAAAAATCCTGCAACGCTTAGAAGTCTATAAAAACTACCAACATTTATATGACTTACGAATGGCAATCCTACTCAATCTGTCCACCATTTACTTATATCATCAAGACAAAAACATGTGTCAACAAATCTGCTACACTTTACTGGAGGATGCCAAGAACAAGAAAAGCTACGATAGGCTTGCTATCTGCTATGTCCGTATTGGGATTTGTACAGACGATTCTAAACTTATCCAAAAAGGGTTCTCCCTTCTGGAGCTAACCGAAGAAACTTCTATGCTGTCTCATCTCAAAAAAGAAGTAGAGACCCATTATCAACCGAAGGAAAGAGAAAAAAGCTTAGCTTCTAAATAAAACCACACTGTCATTCCAATCTTGAATACAATCAAGTTGAAAGAAACACTGTGTGGTTTTTGAATGTTTGAACGTTCGGAGATTTGTTTTTTAGGCAATTGTCTATCAGAATGTTCGATTATCTGTCAATAATCCTAGAAAATCTTGTCGTTTCAAGTCGGAGAAATGTTTGGTAGAAAGACTTCCTTTTTGAAGTCCATCATCTCTAACCTGTAAATAATAGCTATGTTGGCTTGTTTTAATTGTCAAAAAATCGCCAAATACAAAAGCTCTTTTCCAGTTGCGAATCTCAAATTCTTTCATCTCTGATTTTGGAATGCGGATAAGTCCTTGCCGCAAATCGCGATGATGCTCATTTGTGAAAGTCATCCCATTTCCAAGATTTCTTATTAGCAATTCATCTGATGTTACCATCACTAGTGCTATTTTAGTTAAGAGAATTTCAACTGTTGGTGGTAAAATCGCTAGATTAAACCAAGGGTGTAAGTAGCGATAAGCTAAGAAATAGTTAGGTTCCTCACCCAATCCTAGTTGTTTATATAAGGTCTTGACTTCACTATCTAACCTCGCTTCAAAAGACACATCTGAATGCTCCTCTTCCTTCTTCTGATTAAAATAACGCATCCAGACTAGGAAAGCTATAAAGACTAGGACAAATATTCCTGATAAGATATATTTTAAATTGTAGTTCATCGCTTAACCTCCTGATTCACTACTCCACCTAAAGCAGAAGAGTCATATTTATTTTTAAAATAGTGCCATCACAACTTTAAATAAGACTGGTAAGATTGTCAAACTAGAATTCTTTCTTTTCTAGCTACATCATAATTCTCGACTAAATACAAAGTTAAGGTCACTGAATTTGTCAACGCTTGCACACCTCCCGTTTCACCTATATTATAAATCAACATATATAACCTGTCAAGCAATTAAAGCAAATATTAAATGTTTTCAAAAAGAAGAATTATAGTTATATTTTACACATAAAAAAGATAGCTTTTGCTATCCTTATACATTATCTGACTGCTTATCCATTAGATATTGTTCCACCTTGAGCGCCTTGACTTCATTATTTTCAATTAGATAAAGCACCTTAGCTTTCATATAATAGTCCTTAGCAACAGAGATATCAAGATCTTCTGTTACATTTCCCAATAAACAATATAAATCTGCTAACCTAAAGCTACTATGATATTTGTTACAAAATTCAATTATCTCCAATAATAGCGCTCTGGACTTATCCATCTCCTCCTGTTTCCAAAGGTGGTAACAATAATTGTATTTTATTTTGATATACAACTCAATTTGTTCACGCACACTAGTATCGATTTTTGAAAGGGCTACGGAAACCTGATCATATAGTTGCTCAAATTTCTCCTTATCCTCATCATAGCCTAAGAAAATCAGCAGGGTATTCAAAATATATAAGTAATCCACTTTATCAATACTAATCCTACTAAGGATGTCCTCTATTTTTGAAATAGCTAGTTTTAATTGATGTTCACATTGATAAGTTAGAATGGCATCTATCCAGTCCAGATAAATCTTTTCATCAAAAGATAAAGAAGTCTGTTGCTTTCTCTCTCCCTCAAAAGCATATTTCAAAGAGGCATAATCTTGATTTTCCAATAATGTTTCAGACAATCTCTTGAAAGCAGACAAGCCTAGAAACTCTTTCGAAATTTCTCCTGAAAAGAAATAGTCCATATTTAAGCCCATTTTTTCAGATAATTTATATAACAAATCTGCTCCTGGCATATATTTGCCTTGTTCCATTCGACTTATCTGAGTTTGTTGGCAAATTCCTTCTGCCAACTCTTTTTGCGACCACCCCAACTCTTTTCGCTTATTTTTTAATCTTGTTGCTAATAATGCATGCATGCTAACCACCACTATTTATATTCTATAAAAACATTATACTACTTTTTTGAGAAGATTATATCAGATTGTCTACATAGTGTGAACAGGATTCTAAAAAGGAAAGAAAAAAGAGCTATTCAAAGCTCTTTCCCCTATTTCTTAATACCAGCCGTTGTTAAGCCAAAAGTTTTTAGCGGCTGACCATGAACCGTAACGTCCTGCAACGTAAGCATCTGCTACACGTTCTTGGTTTTCAGCTGAGTAGTCACCGTTCAAGTATGAATCTGTCAATTGGTAACGTCCAATGTAACGTCCATTTGTAGCTGTATAGCTACCACCTGATTCTTTTTGTGCAATCCATTCTTTAGCTTCTGCTTCAGATCCGCTTACAGTTGCGGCTGGTGCTGAAGTTTCTGCTGTAGCAACAGTTTCTTCTGCTACAGGAGCGCTTGCAGCTGGTGCTGCTTCTTCTACTACTTCTGTAGTTTCTGCTACTGGAGCTGAAACAGTTTCATCTTGAGCAGCTGGTGCTGCATAAGTAGCTGGCGCTGGTGTTGCTGCTGGTGCTACTGGACCGTCGATAACCAACTCTTGACCAACATAAATCATATGGATGTTGTCAATGTGGTTGTTTTCTGCCAATTTCTCAACAGTTGTGTTGTGAGTTTCAGCGATTTCTGAAAGTGTATCACCTTCTTTAACAGTGTAAGTTGATGATTCTTGAGCAGATACAAATGATGGAGCAAATACTGCAAACAAGGCAGCTACTCCTGCAAGAGTTGTTTTAATCTTTTTAGTTGTTGATTTCATATTTGAAAATTCTCCTTCTTTCTATACTTCTATCATACCCTTTAAATATTACTATTTCTTAACACTTTTATGTAGAAATATTACAAAATTATTTTTTATTTCCCTAAATAAGCCATTTTTGTCATAAAAGTCGCTATTTTATGCTGTTTGTGGCATTAAAAAGGTTTTTATCCACAATTAAAGTCAAGACACCCATTCTTTGATATAATAGAGATAAGAATTTTTATAAGGGGAAACTGATGAAATCACTTCGTTTTCAATCTGTCTTTGATATCATCGGACCAGTTATGATTGGCCCATCTAGTAGCCATACTGCTGGTGCTGTTCGTATTGGGAAGATTGTCTCTTCCATTTTTGATGATACTCCGACAGAAGTCGAATTCCAACTATTTAACTCATTTGCCAAGACTTATCGTGGTCACGGGACAGACCTAGCCCTTGTTGCTGGTATTTTGGGCATGGATACAGATGATCCTGAAATTCCAAACAGTCTGGAGATTGCCCACAAGCGTGGTATCAAGATTGTCTGGACTATTCAGAAAGACAGCAATGCTCCTCACCCAAACACCACTAAAATTACTGTCAAAAATGCCCACAAGACCATCAGCGTGACTGGTATTTCTATCGGTGGAGGAAATATTCAGGTAACCGAACTCAATGGTTTTGCCGTCTCTCTCAATATGAATACACCGACTATCATTATCGTTCATCAAGATATTCCAGGTATGATTGCCCTCGTTACAGAGGCCCTTTCACGCTATGGTATCAATATCGCCCAGATGAATGTTACTCGTGAAAAAGCTGGTGAAAAAGCTATTATGATTATCGAAGTTGACAGTCGCAACTGTGATGAGGCTATCGAAGAAATTCGAAAAATCCCTCATCTCCACAATGTCAATTTCTTTAAATAGGAGGAAGCATGTTTTATTCTATCAAAGAATTGGTCGAGCAGGCAGAACTGGATTTTCAAGGAAATGTCGCAGAACTCATGATTACAACAGAGTTTGAATTGACCGGTCGCGAACGTGAAGAAGTCTTCCTTCTCATGGAACGCAATCTGGAAGTCATGAAAGCCTCTGTCCAACTTGGCCTCAATGAAAATAAATCTCGTAGTGGCCTGACAGGTGGAGATGCTGCCAAATTGGACCACTATATCAAAAACGGAAAAACCCTGTCGGATTACACGATTCTGTCTGCTGCCCGAAATGCCATCGCAGTCAATGAACACAATGCCAAAATGGGCTTGGTCTGTGCCACTCCAACCGCTGGAAGTGCTGGCTGTTTGCCCTCAGTTCTAACTTCTGCTATTGAAAAATTAGCCCTCAGCCACGAGCAACAGCTGGATTTCCTCTTTGCTGCTGGTGCCTTTGGACTAGTCATCGCAAACAATGCCTCTATCTCAGGTGCTGAAGGTGGCTGTCAGGCCGAGGTTGGTTCGGCCTCTGCTATGAGTGCCGCCGCCTTGACTCTAGCTGCTGGTGGGACACCTTATC
>CAURHZ010000056.1:0-7234 GCA_963524345.1 uncultured Streptococcus sp. | reverse complement strand
AAATCCCTTTAATAATCCATCGAGTATGATGAAAAAAAAATATATCTTGAAGGCTGGTAATTATCGTAAGTTCCGCTATCTAGAGGATTATGACCTCACAATGAGATTGTTACACGATAATCCAACCAAGGATTTTTTGAATATCCAGGATCCCTTGGTTGTCATGCAGACTAACGATTCTAGCTATCTGCGTAGAGGCGGTTTCTTGTATGTAAAGACGGACTTTATGCTCCAATTAGATTTTTATCGTAGAAGAGACATTAGTCTAGTAGAATTTCTTAGAAATATTTTCCTTCGTAATGCGGTTCGAATTCTTCCGAATTCAGTTAGGAAATGGGTCTATAGGAAAAAAATGAGAGAAGATGTAGAGGTGATTAGGAAGATATGAAGAGAGTCATTACATACGGAACATTTGATTTATTGCATTATGGTCATATTAATCTCTTAAAAAGGGCAAAAGCTTTGGGAGATTATTTGATTGTAGGATTATCCACCAATGAATTTAATAGACTAGAAAAAAATAAAGAATGTTATTTCGATTACGAAAAAAGAAAATCGCTATTAGAGGCTATCAGATATGTGGATCTTGTCATACCAGAAGAAAATTGGGATCAAAAAATCTCAGACATCGAAAAGTATCATGCTGATGTCTTTGTCATTGGAGATGATTGGCAGGGCAAGTTTGATTATTTAAGTGATATGGGGATAGAGGTTGTTTACCTACCACGAACAAAAGAAATTTCAACCTCTAAGATAAAGAATGATTTGAATCAAGGAAACTAGGATGAAATATCAAGTCATACATGTAACAGGTGGTGTAAGGAATACCATGAGCGGGGTACAAAGTTTTATAAAGAATCATATCCCAACTGATGATCAAGAATTTGAATATATGGTTGGCGAGTCAAATGGCGACGCTCATTTCCCATTTAATCAATACCTAGATGAAAAAGAAATCAAACGCATTGTATTTCCTGCCCTACAGATTTCTAAACTATTTGCCTATGCGAGAGAGTGCCGACAATTTTATGAAAGGAATAAGATTGACATTCTCCATGTCCATAATCCTATAACCGCTTTTATACATAATTACTATGCTCGAAAAAATGGTGTCCCAGTTAGGATTTACCACAATCATAGTAGCCAATTTTCAGATACTTGGTTGAAAAGTATTCGCAATCGATTTTTGGTCTTTTTGGCTTTGAAAAATGCGACCCATCGTGTCTCTTGTGGCCAATTAGCTGGACTGAAGATATTTGGAAAGAAATCCTTTCAAATCCTTCCAAATGCAATTGACATCGATAAGTATCGCTTTTCTCCGACTTTTCGAGAAGAGATTCGCAAAGAGTTTCATATAGCTGAACATCAAAAAGTAGTAGGGATGATTGGTATTTTAAATCCTTTCAAGAATCAGAGTTTTTTGATTGAAGTTGCTAAAGAATTACCTGACGTTACCTTTGTCTTTGTTGGTGAAGGTCCAGATCGTGCCATTTTAGAAGAGAAAAGTAAGGAAGTGAAGAATATCATCTTTACAGGAAAAAGAGAAGATGTTCATAAGTTTTATTCAGCCTTTGATATCTTTGCCTTTCCTTCTTTGTATGAAGGTTTCCCAATCGTGCTGGTAGAGGCTCAGTGTTCTGGAGTCGATATTCTCATGAATGAAACGATTGATCCAACAACTCAGATCGTTAGTGAACTTTGCACAGCCATGCCTCTAGATAAGGCTAAATGGGTAAACTACATAAAAAAGGCGCCTATCAAGAAGAAACAACGACAGCTAAATGAACACCTAAAGCAGTTTGATATTGAAGAAAATGTTCAAAATTTAAAAGAAATTTATAAGCAAGGTTTAAAAAGAGAATGATCAACTATTTAAAACCCTTACTGTTCAAAGTAAGTGATTTTACTTATAAAATAAATAAAATGATTCCCAAGAAAAGGAACAGAATTGTTCTCTATTCTAATTGGGGGTTCAGAGATAATCTTAGAACACTTTATCACTATTTAGTGGATAATGACTATCAGGAAACATATGAGATCGTTTGTGCTTCAAATGATTTTTATCATTTAGAAAAAGAGAATGATATAAAGTATGTTTCAATTTATCGAGGTTTCTTTTATTTTTTAACATCTAAATATTTTTTCTATTCTTTTGGCAAGTATCCTGTAAAGCCTGCTTCAAAGCAGATGGTTGTCAACTTGTGGCATGGAATGCCCTTGAAAAAAATTGGCAATCTTGAAGTTGGCATGGAAAAGATTGACTATAATTTCTTTACAAAATTAGTCTCTTCTTCAGATTTATTTACTCCAATTATGAAAGCAGCCTTTAATGCTAAAGACGAGCAGATGCTTCTTGTTGGTAATATTCGAAATGATGAACTCTTTAAAGAGAAAGAAGAGAAGAAAATTATCTGGATGCCAACCTACCGTAATTCTAAAAACTATCATGATAGCCAAGCAGCATTGATTTTTTCATTAGAAGAAGAGGATTTTAAAAACATTGAAGAACTACTCTCAAACTATGGCTATCAACTTTATATTAAACTCCATCCTCTTGAGGAATCTCAGTTGAAATTTGAAATGAATGCTTCGACGATTCATCTATTGACAGAAGATATCATTAGTGAGCAATATGGGACTTTATATACCTTTTTAGGAACAACCAGTGCATTGATTACAGATTATTCTTCAGTATTTTTAGATTATTATTTATTAAATAGGCCAGTTGCATTTACGATTAATGATTATGAGGAATACAAGGAAAAAAGAGGCTTTGTGTTTGAAGATGTGAAGAGTTTAATGGTGGGAAGTGTCATTCGTGATTCGCATGACTTATTAGACTTTCTAGAGAATGTCATGAAATCTGAAGATCCTTATATTGACGAACGAAAAAAAGTCAATAACAAGGTAAATGCCATTCAAAAAGATTTTACAAAGACACTTTTGGATGAAATTGGATTAAGGAAATAAGGTTAGGATAAAGAATGATTAGTGTAATCGTACCTGTTTATAATGTAGAAACTTATCTGGAAGAATGTTTAGACAGCATTCAAAACCAAACCTACACAGACTTTGAAGTCCTTTTAGTCAATGATGGTTCAACAGATGGATCAAAAGCTATTTGTGAACGTTATTGTAAAGAGAATCGTCGCTTTCACTTGTTGAATCAAGAAAATCAAGGATTGAGCGCTGCACGAAATACTGGTGTAGCAGCTTCAAGAGGAGAGTTTATTGTATTTGTGGATAGTGATGACATGATTCTAGCGAACTATTTAGAAACCTTAATGCACTATATGCGTGAAGACGTAGATATTGTGGAAAGTCAGTTTACCGTATCTAACGAGGAATTTCTTGCTAAAAGTTTTAAAGAACCAAGTATTCTATTCGAAGGGAACTCTCAAGAAGCAGTAAAAATTTTCCCTAAACATGTTTTAAATGTTAATGCAGTTACAAAACTTTATAGAAGATCAATTGTTGAAGCTGTTCCTTATATAGATGGGGTGATTTTTGAAGATGTTTATTGTGGAATTGGAATGTTAAAATATATTCGAAAAATCATTAAGATTGATTATAAAGGTTATTATTATCGACAACATCAAGCTAGTATCATGCATCGAACCTTTACTCCTAAAAATTTAGATATCTTTACAGTCAGTGACCAATTAATAGACTTATATTCTGATAGGGAAGAACTTCTTCCTTACATTGGCAGCTTCCTAGTTCATGTAGCAACCATGCATTATCAAGACTATATCCAAAAAGGAAATCCATATGCAGATGTCTATAATCAGAAATTAGCCGACTATGTAACTATCACCAAGAAAAATCCTGAGCTTGCAAAAAGTTCGCGTATGATTCGCCTCTATAATATTTGTCCAAAATATTATAATTCGATCATTTTCCCTGTTTATCATTTTTTGTGGAAACTAAAAAATGGAATTAGAAAGTAAATTCAGATGAATAAAAATGAATGAGAAGGAAGCTGTTTTATGATTAGCTTAATCGTTCCAGTTTATAACGTGGAAGAATATCTGGAAGAATGTCTAGAAAGTATTCGAAAGCAAACCTATCAAGATATAGAAGTCATTTTAGTCAATGATGGTTCAACAGATGGCTCCCAAGCTATTTGTGAGTATTTTTGCCAAACAGATAAGCGTTTCCGATTGATCAATCAAAAAAATCAAGGTCAAAGTGTAGCCAGAAATCATGGCGTAAAAGAATCCCTTGGTGAATATATCATGTTTGTCGATAGTGATGATGTCATTAAAGCAAATATACTAGACGTATTACTATCCTATATGAAGGCGGATGTGGATTTAGTAGAATGTAGTCTTGTTCGCAATCAAGAAGAATTGCATAAAAATAAACCGATTCGAGTTATTTTCGAAGGTAATTCAACGGCAGCCATTATTAAATGTATAGCACTTAAAGAAGTGAATTATTCCCCATGTGCAAAATTATATAGAAGAGAAATTATTGAAAAAGTTCCATTTTTAGAAGGTGTTATTTACGAGGATGTTTATACAGGAATTAATTTTTTAAAAAATATTCGAAAAATGGTAGTTGTTGATTTAACTGGGTATTATTACCGATTTAGTCCGAATAGTACTATGACAACTTCTTTTAATGAGAAAAATTTAGATATTTTTAAAGTTGGAAATCAATTAATAGCATCCTTCCAAGATGATGCATATTTATTACCGTATATTGGATACTTTATGTTTTATCTAGGGGTTAGTCATTATTACAGAGATGGCATTACGAAGAAGAGTCCTTGTGTTAGTTTGTATGAGAATTTTATAAAGGAGTCTGCTTTTATTGCGAAGCAATCTCAAGAAGTTGTTCGAAAATACCGTTTACTAAGAATGTATTTCATAGCGCCAAAATATTTTTTAACGATTACTCATCCAGTGTATCAGTTTCTGTATAAAGGATGGAGTAAATTTAGAAAGTTGACTCACAAAAGACAAATGAAGGAGCTTATGAACAAAAATGATTAGTATAATCGTTCCAGTTTATAACGTGGAAGAATATCTGGAAGAATGTCTAGAAAGTATTCGAAAGCAAACCTATCAAGATATAGAAGTCATTTTAGTCAATGATGGTTCTACAGATGGCTCACAAGCGATTTGTGAGCGTTATTGCCAAATGGATAAGCGTTTCCGATTGATCAATCAAAAAAACCAAGGTCAAAGCGTAGCCAGAAATCGTGGTGTGAAAGAATCCCTTGGCGAATACATCATGTTTGTCGATAGTGATGATGTTGTAAGTCTTGGTCTGTTAGAACAACTAATGAAGTATATGTCTGATGGAATTGATATTGTAGAATGTAATATAACCGAGGATATTCATTGTTTAAATTCCGAAGGAAAAGAAATTGGTGTTAAAGAATTAGATTCAAATGAAGCCTTATATGAATGTTTTAATCATGGAGTAAGTTGGAGTCCAGTCGCAAAACTCTATCGTCGTGAAATAGTGGAGAAAGTTCCGTTTTTAGAAAATTTAATTTATGAAGATTTTTATACTGGAATCGTCTCTTTAAAATATATTCATAAAATGAGAAAAATTAACTATATTGGTTATTATTATCGATATCATACTTCTAGTACGATGAATCAGAAATATTCAGAAAAGAATCTTGATATTTTTAAAGTTGGCGAAAAATTATTAGAGGAATTTAGAGAAGATAATTGGTTACCTTATGTAGGGAATATGTTATTTTTAGTCGGTATTGGACATTTTAAAAAGTATAACATAAGAGTTGGACATCCATATTATCAGTTATATATTGATGAGATTAATAAATATGCCAAAATAGCTAAGAAATCATCAGATATTTTCAATTCTAGTAAACTATTAAGATGGTATAGTTATTCATCAAAATATTTTTTTAGTTTATATTATCCTCTGTATTTAAGATATTTAGACATTCGAAAAAAATGGAAAATTTAATAGGAGCCTATTTATGATTAGTGTCATTGTACCTGTTTATAATGTTGAAGAGTATCTGGAAGAATGTTTAAATAGTATTCAACATCAAACTTATACCGATATAGAAGTGATCCTAGTCAATGATGGTTCAAGAGATGGCTCAAAAGAAATTTGTGAGCGCTATTGTCAACAAGATTCTCGTTTTCACTTAATCAATCAAGAAAATAAAGGATTAAGTGGCGCTCGTAATCGTGGTATGACTGAATCTAAAGGCGAATTGATCACTTTTGTAGACAGTGATGATGTTCTTAAAGAAGATATGTTGGAACAATTGATAAAACAGGTTACCTCAGATGATATTGATATTGTAGAGTGTTGGTATACGAATGATCAAGAAGAATTAGCAATCCCTTCACCAGAAAATGTAAAAATTATTTTTCAAGGAAATGCCCAAGAAGCTTTAGTCTCTTTATGTAAAGATAATATTGTCCGTTTGAATGCAGTTGCTAAACTTTTTCGAAGACAAGTGATTGTCAATTTTCCATTTTTAGAAGGTTTATTTTATGAAGATGTGTATGGCGGAATGGGAATCTTAAAACAGATACATAAAATGGTAAAAATTGATTATATAGGATACTATTATCGCGTGCGTTCTGGTAGTATTATGAATCGCGAATTTAGTTTGAAAAATTTGGATTTGTTTACGATTTGTGATAAAGTGGAGCAACTATATGAAGGAAATGCTGACTCACTCCCATACGTACAACGTCGCTTATTCCATTTAGTTTTGATGCACCTTGTCGACTATCGTATATTTGAGGGAAATCCCTATCAAGAAAAATATGTCGAGTACCTGAATCGTTACGCTAAAAGTTCAAGTCGCTCATTTTTAATGAGAGCCTATCGATTATTCCCTCAAAAGATTGTCTTCATTTCAAGAGTTGTTGGAGCCATTCAATGGAGATTTGAAAAATATATTGTAAAAAGATTTTGGAGAGGGTTGAAGTAGTATGAATTATTACTTAAAAGAATTTTACGCAGAAGCCAAACATGCAGGATCTAAAGCAAGATTAGATGCTGAAAAAATAATGCTAGAAGCAGGATATCAACCTTTTTCCCTAAATAATGATTCAAATCCCATCACTTTGACAAAAAATGATGTGTTAGTTCTTCAATTTCCGTTATTATGGGATTCCTTAAAAAAACAAATTTTAACGAGATTTTTGAAAAATAGAACATTCAAAGCTTATTTGCTGATTCACGATATCGAGTCCCTGAGAAACAAAAACATCAAGTCGTTTAC
>CAURHZ010000055.1:0-7281 GCA_963524345.1 uncultured Streptococcus sp. | reverse complement strand
TTGTTGAGTAGAGGGTTCAGTCCATATTGGGCGAGCTCCATTTTTGAATACAAATTCCCCGTTTCTGAAAAGTCCGTCTGGCATCGTCCAGTCTTCTGGATGAGTATCTTCTGATAGATACGTTATCATTGAGCGATAAACCTTAGCTGCAACTAGGAAACCATCTCCAACGATAGGAGTTAAACGATTCGAATAACCTGTCCATACAGCCATAGAATACTTACGAGTATAACCAACAAACATTTCATCTGGAGCTACATAGCCAGTGTTCTTGATGTGTTTCTCAATTTCATCATCTGTGTAGTTAGAAGTACCTGTCTTACCAGCTTGCGCTAACCATGGGAGATAGGCTCCACGACCAGTTCCGTATGCCAAGACGGTTTTCATCATTTCGGTCATCATGTAAGCAGTTGTTTCTTTCATAGCTCGTGTACCAGCATCTGAAAATTCTTTTTCACTACCGTCACTGAAGACGACCTTATTGATATACATGGGTTTGTGGTAAATTCCACCGTTGGCAAAGGCAGCATAAGCAGCAGCCATTTTTTCACTGCTTGCACCGTATTGTTTGTTAGATTCAGTTGTATTACTTGAAATGGCGTTTGCATAGTGGATGCTTGGATAATTGATACCTAAGCCATTTAGGAAAGTTTTAGCTCTATCTAGACCGACCTTATTCAAAGTTTCAACGGCTGTGACATTACGTGACTGTTGAAGTGCATACTGGATTGTAATGTTTCCAAAGTAGCCTTTATCCCAGTTGTAGACGGGAGTATCAGTACCTGGATAGTTATAAGGAACATCATGTACTATAGTTGCAGTAGAGTCATAGACTCCATATTCTAAAGCGGGAGCATAGTCAGTGATTGGTTTCATAGTAGAACCCCAGTCACGGTTGGTTTCAACGGCTTGGTTGATTCCGAAAGATACATTACTTGATTGGTGACGGGCACCTAACTGAGCAATGACTTTACCATTTGTTACATCAACGATAGTAGAAGCTACTTGAAGTTCATCATCTGGATAAGCGACATACTCATCTGTGTTATAAACATCCCAAAGTCGCTGCTGAACATCTTTGTCGACATTAGTATAGACTTCCATACCTGTAGTAAGAAGGTTGTAACCAGTTTCTTGTTCAACTTGGTCGATTACTTCTTTGAGGTAGTTGTCCATATAAGCTGGATAACTATTGGCTGACTTCAAACTTTGGAGACCGTCAGTGACGGGAGTATTAATAGCTTTTTCATAATCTTCTGCACTAATGTATTTTTGCCCTTTCATTTCTGAAAGTACCAAGTTACGACGCTCTAGAGCAGCTTCTGGATGGGAATAAGGATCATATTGGTTTGGAGCTTGAGGCATTCCAGCCAAGAGTGCTAACTGTGGCAAGCTTAAGTCCTTCAAGTCTTTTCCATAGTAATTTTGGGCTGCGGTTTGCATTCCATAGTTACCGTTGGACATGTAGACTTTATTGATGTAATAGGTCAGGATTTCTTGCTTGGTTGCTTTTTGCTCTAGTTGAACGGCTAGCCAAGCTTCTTGAGCTTTACGTGACAAGGTTTGATCAGCAGTTGAAGTAGAAAAATAAGTCAATTTAATTAATTGTTGTGTCAAGGTTGAGGCACCTTGTAGACCTCCTCCTTGTAGATTTCTCAATGCTGCCCCCATGATACGAATAGTATCAACACCTCTATGATCAAAGAAACGGTGGTCTTCGATAGACACGATGGCCTTGACCAAATCAGTAGGGATTTCATTTGCTTGAGCATTTACACGACGTTCAGATCCAAGGTCAGCAATTAATTCGTTCTTATTGTCATAAATCTTGCTAGAAGTTGTCGCAACTAATTTACTTTCAGATAAGGCTGGAGCCTTACTAACAAAGTAGAGGAAGACACCTCCACCTAATAGAAATAATGCGATAAATAAGGTAAGGAATGTGATTCCAATATACTTTAAGAATCGCAGAATAGTTTGTTTATTCATCTTGTTTTACCACCTAGTAAATGTTCTTTGATAATATCGAGATAGGGAATTTGAGGGAAAGCTCCTTGCTTTACTAAATATCCGTATTCTTGAATATATCCAAGTGGCATTGATTTTTGCCCCTTATCTTGATGATAAAAGCGAATCAAATCAGGTGCCGGCAACAAATAAGTTTCTTGTTGAGAGGAAAAATGAAGTAGTACGAAGCAAATGCCCTGCTGTTCTAGAACTTGTTCCATATGTTGAATCTGGTGAAGATGGAAGTTCTTCATTGGAATAGCATTCTTTTGTCGTGTTTCCTTGGCTTCAAAGTCAATGTAATGTCCTCTATACACGCCAGAGTAATCTGTTGTGGAAGCTTGTCTAAAATAGGCTTCTACAATTTTGGCTCGACTACGTTGAGGATAGTCTACTCGAACAATCTGAACAGGCGTTGGCTTTTTATGGATAACTGCCATACCATGCGTCAGATAGTAGTTGTTTGTAGCGTTAATCATCTTTTCAAAAGTCATTCCTCGATTTGCGAAATTTTTTGGTTGAGAAATGGATGTTTGGCTTTTTTTTGATGAAATTTTATGAGGATAGTTGACCATATTTCTCCTTATTGGTACAATAACATCACTCTATTATACCATAAAAATAGAAAGAAAGGTGTAAAAATGACTACAGCTTTAATTATGGGATATTCTAATTTTGACTTGGGTTTGTTTAATGAAAAAGATATCAGGTTAAGAATTATAAAGAAAGCCATTCGTCATGATTTAGAAAGTTTAGCAGAAGAAGGGATTAAATGGCTGATCTTTACAGGGAACTTGGGATTTGAATCTTGGGTGCTGGATGTCGCAAATGAAATGAAAGAAGAATATGATTTCAACCTAGCGACCATTTTTGATTTTGAAACACACGGGGAAAATTGGAATGAAGCGAATCAGCATAAACTTAGCCAATTTAAGCAGGTAGACTTTGTCAAATATGCCTATCCCAAATATGAACATACAGGGCAACTGCGTGATTACCAAAAATTTTTACTGGAAAATACTGATTTAGCTTATTTTTTCTATGACCCAGAAAATGAGACCAAACTAAAATTTATGGATAACTTGATGAAAAATCAGGAAGGTTATCGCATAAAAAGGCTAACGTTTGAAGACTTAAATGAGCTAGCAGAAAATTTTTCTGAAAAGTAAGCCTTTGACCTTGATTTTTGTTTGCCTTTTTTTATATAATAATACTATTAGAAACCGAGAATGGAGCGAGAGATGGCAAGTATTATTTTTTCAGCAAAAGATATTTTTGAGCAAGAGTTTGGACGTGAAGTCCGTGGATATAGTAAGGTTGAAGTTGATGAATTTTTGGACGATGTCATCAAGGACTATGAAACTTATGCTGCCTTAGTCAAGTCTCTCCGTCAAGAAATTGCAGAGTTGAAGGAAGAATTAGCTCGTAAACCGAAACCTTCACCAGTTCAAGCAGAGCCTATTGAAGCGGCAACTACAAGCTCTATGACGAATTTTGATATTTTGAAACGCTTGAATCGTCTTGAGAAAGAAGTATTTGGTAAACAAATTTTGGATAACTCTGATTTATAAGAGCTCGTTTGAAATGTGCAATTTTTGGATAATCGCGTGAGGAGAATTTCTTCTCATGAGGAAAGTCCATGCTAGCACAGGCTGTGATGCCTGTAGTGTTTGTGCTAGGCGAAACCATAAGCCTAGGGACGAGAAATCGTTACGGCAGTTGAAATGGCTAAGTCCTTGGATAGGCCAGAGTAGGCTTGAAAGTGCCACAGTGACGGAGTCTTTCTGGAAACGGAGAGAGTGGAACGCGGTAAACCCCTCAAGCTAGCAACCCAAATTTTGGTCGGGGCATGGAGTACGCGGAAACGAACGTAGTATTCTGACTGCTATCAGCTAGAGCTGTTAGTGGTAGACAGATGATTATCGAAGGAAGTGGTCCTAGTCACTTCTGGAACAAAACATGGCTTATAGAAAATTGCATATAGGTTGGGGCTGAGAAATTTTCTCAACCTCATTTTTTAAAGTGGACATATAGAAAGGTCTTGCAAGACTGTAACATGAAAAAAGAATTTAATTTAATCGCTACTGCTGCAGCGGGTCTTGAGGCTGTTGTGGGACGTGAGGTGCGAGAGTTGGGCTACGATTGTCAGGTTGAAAACGGCCGTGTTCGTTTTCAAGGAGACGCGAGAGCCATCATTGAAACCAACCTCTGGCTTCGAGCAGCAGACCGTATCAAGATCATCGTAGGAACTTTTCCAGCTAAGACTTTTGAAGAGCTCTTTCAGGGAGTTTTCGCTCTAGATTGGGAAAATTATTTACCACTTGGAGCTCGATTTCCGATTTCAAAAGCCAAATGTGTGAAATCTAAACTACACAATGAACCAAGTGTACAGGCTATTTCAAAGAAGGCTGTTGTTAAAAAGTTGCAAAAACACTATGCCCGTCCAGAAGGCGTTCCTCTGATGGAGAATGGTCCTGAGTTCAAGCTTGAGGTCTCTATTCTCAAAGACATAGCAACGGTCATGATTGATACGACAGGATCCAGTCTCTTTAAACGTGGCTATCGTACAGAAAAAGGTGGGGCTCCTATCAAGGAAAATATGGCAGCAGCTATTTTGCAACTTTCTAACTGGTATCCAGACAAGCCCTTAATTGACCCAACTTGTGGTTCGGGGACTTTCTGTATCGAGGCTGTCATGATTGCTCGAAAGATGGCTCCAGGTCTTCGTCGCTCCTTTGCATTTGAGGAATGGAACTGGATTAGTGACCGTTTGATCCAAGAAGTGCGTACAGAAGCGGCTAAAAAAGTAGATCGTGAGCTGGAATTGGATATTATGGGTTGTGACATTGATGCACGTATGGTGGAAATTGCCAAGGCTAATGCTCAGGCCGCAGGTGTCGCAGGTGATATTACCTTTAAGCAGATGCGCGTGCAGGATTTACGTTCCGATAAAATCAATGGAGTGATTATCTCCAACCCGCCTTATGGGGAACGCTTGTCAGATGATGTAGGGGTTACCAAACTCTATGCTGAGATGGGGCAAGTATTTGCACCGCTGAAAACGTGGAGCAAATTTATCCTAACTAGTGATGAAGCCTTTGAGACCAAGTACGGTAGTCAGGCGGACAAGAAACGTAAGTTGTACAATGGAACCTTAAAAGTTGATTTGTATCAATATTTTGGTCAGCGTGTTAAACGCCAGGAAGTAAAGTAGAAAGGACAACTCATGAGTAAGAAAAGACGTAATCGTCATAAAGCAGAACATCAAGAAGCGCAATTTGATTTTGATGATGCCAAAGAGCTAACAGTTGGAGAAGCCATGCGTAAAAATGAAGAGGTGGAAGCAGGAGTACTACCTGGAGACTCTATCTTGGACAAGTATGTGAAGCAACATAAAGATGAAATTGAGGCAGATAAGTTTGAAACACGACAGTTCAAAAAAGAAGAGCTAGCAACCACTCAAAGTTTAGAGGAATTGATTCAAGCAGTTCGAGAAACGAGTGATACTACTGCAGATGAGGAGTTGGGAGAAGAATCCTTTATAGAATCTACAGACACAAATAGTTCAAACTTTGTTTTGCCTCCTCTAGAGGAAAAAAGTCAAAAGATAGAATCTCTAGTTGTAACTAAGGAAGGTGTTGATGAGAATGAAGAGATTCACGAAGGAGAGACGGTTTTACTGTCAAGAGCTACTGCCATAGAGCCAGAAACAAAAACAGATTCTATAAAGAAACGAGTGATGATCATCGCTTCAGTACTGATTGCAATTGTTATCTTACTGGGAAGTTATCTTGTCTACCGTCAAATCTCACGCTCAAACCAAGAGATACAATCTTCACAATCAGCTTCAACCGATCAAGCTATGCAAACAGCATTACAAGAGTTTAATACTCTCTATGATGCCTTCTATACAGATAGCAACAAAACGGCTTTGAAAAATAGTCAGTTTGATAAGCTGAGTCAACTGAAAACCTTGCTTGATAAGTTGGAAGGTAGCCGTGAATATACGCTTGCCAAATCTAAATATGATAGTTTAGCAACGCAAATCAAGGCCATTCAAGATGTCAATGCACAATTTGAAAAACCAGCTATTGTGGATGGTGTTCTGGATACCAATGCAAAAGCTAAATCTGACGCTAAATTTACAGATATTAAAACTGGAAATACTGAGCTTGATAAATTGCTAGATAAGGCTATCAGTCTAGGTAAGAGTCAACAAACAGCTCCTTCAAGTTCAAGCTCAAGTCAAGAAAGTTCAAGTTCATCAACAGAGAGCGCTACAGACAACACAAGTCCATCTTCAAGCGCCTCATCAAACAATTCAGTTTCTGCACGTGATGATAGCCATGGTGGTTTATCAAGTTCTGGAGTTGACCTACAGAGAGCTTCGAGTCGTGTGCCGTTCAATCAATCGGCTGTTGATGATAGCAATAACTCTGCTTGGGATTTCGCGGATGGCGTCTTGGAACAAATTTTAGCGACTTCACGCTCACGTGGTTATATCACTGGTAACCAGTACATCCTTGAACGTGTCAATATCGTTAATGGCAATGGTTATTACAACCTCTACAAGCCAGATGGAACCTATCTCTTTACCCTTAACTGTAAGACAGGATACTTTGTTGGAAATGGTTCTGGACATGCGGATGACTTGGACTACTAAGCAGTCGTTACAAAATTCTTTCTTTTCAAAAGTAAAAATGATAAAATAAAACAAATTAAACAAGAGGAGTGTCAAATGACAAAAGCTAACTTTGGTGTTGTTGGTATGGCCGTAATGGGTCGTAACCTTGCCCTTAATATTGAATCTCGTGGTTACACAGTTGCTATTTACAACCGTAGTAAAGAAAAAACTGAAGATGTAATTGCTTGCCATCCTGAAAAGAACTTTGTACCAAGCTATGACGTTGAAAGTTTTGTAAACTCAATCGAAAAACCTCGTCGTATCATGCTGATGGTTCAAGCTGGACCTGGTACAGATGCTACTATCCAAGCCCTTCTTCCACACCTTGACAAGGGGGATATCTTGATCGACGGAGGAAACACTTTCTACAAAGATACTATTCGTCGTAATGAAGAATTGGCAAACTCAGGTATCAACTTTATCGGTACTGGGGTTTCTGGTGGGGAAAAAGGAGCCCTTGAAGGTCCTTCTATCATGCCTGGTGGACAAAAAGAAGCCTACGAATTGGTTGCTGATGTTCTCGAAGAAATCTCAGCTAAAGCACCAGAAGATGGCAAACCATGTGTGACTTACATCGGTCCTGATGGAGC
>CAURHZ010000054.1:0-7321 GCA_963524345.1 uncultured Streptococcus sp. | reverse complement strand
TCGCGTTTTGTTTTTATTTATGCATTTTATGGATTTTTTTATTACAAGCGCATTCAAGCAACGATAGGTCTCTGCCATCTGTTCTTGCTTGACCTCCTCTAATAGTTGCTCTAAACCAGCTATATCTTGGTGGGCAAAGCGATCCACAACCTTTCTACCAATTTGCATATGTAGGGATTCTTGATAATTGTTGAGCTTATGACCAAACTCATCGAAGGTCACATTAATCCCTTGGATGGCTAGAATCAGCTTGTCCGCAGATAGCATAGACTGTCCTAGTTCAAACTTGGACAACTGAGAGGCTGTTAGTCCAGCACAAGCCACATCTGACTGCTTTAGCTTTCTAGCCAAGCGCAATTCCTTGTAAAATTCTCCCAATTCCATTCTCTCAATCATCTTACCACCTCCTATTCTTTATATATTATATCATTATTTTTATCATTTTATCAAAATATTCTGACACTTCAGCGAGTGAAAAAGCCAGCCCTAAGCTGACTCTTTATTCCATGGTATCAAAAGCGAGGCTTGGTTTGGCATTGAGGTCCAAGTTTGCAAAGTTTTCTTTGTTCCACTCGCTGACGCTAGCATAGGCAATCATTCCTGCATTGTCTCCGCAGAGGCGCAGAGGTGGAATGATGACCTTGACGTCAGTGATTTCAGCCGCTAGGCGTTCTCTGAGACCTTTATTGGCTGCCACACCACCTGCCACGACAAGGGTTTTAACAGGATATTTCTCCAAAGCCTTCTTGGTTTTGGCCATAAGAATATCCAAGACAGCTGCTTGGAAGGAAGCACACAAATCCTCTGTGGACAAGCTTTCTCCCTTTTGCTCGGCATTGTGGTGAAGATTGATAAAGGCAGATTTCAAACCTGAGAATGAAAACTCCAGATTATCTTCCTTAATCATGGCTCGAGGAAAATCATAAATATCCTGCCCCTGATGAGCTAGCTCGTCAATCTCACGACCTGCAGGATAGGTCAAGCCCATGACACGGCCGACCTTATCATAAGCCTCACCAACCGCGTCATCTCGCGTTTCCCCAACAATCTTGTAATCACCAGCCTCAGAAACATAAACCAACTCTGTGTGTCCACCGCTGACCAAGAGGGCTAGCAAGGGAAACTCCAAAGACTCTACACTCTGAGCGGCCATGAGGTGACCAGCCATGTGGTTAACAGGAATCAGCGGAAGTCCATGAGCCCAAGCAAAGGCCTTAGCAGCTGATAAGCCAACTAGCAAGGCTCCGACCAAGCCCGGTCCATAAGTAACCGCAACAGCTGTCACATCCTCTTCTGTAATCCCTGCTTCTGCCAGCGCCTCCTCGATACAGGCTGTAATGACCTCGACATGGTGACGACTGGCTACTTCAGGCACTACGCCTCCAAAACGTTTGTGACTCTCAATTTGACTAGCAATGACATTGGACAAGAGCTCATCGTCGTTTTTCAAGACGGCAACACTGGTCTCATCACAGGATGTCTCAAATGCTAAAATATATCTATCCTTCATCTATTTCTCTCTTCATGATGATGGCGTCCTCGACTGGGTCATGGTAGTAGGCCTTTCGCTCAGCGATGACTGCCATCTTTTCTTTCTTGTAAAATGCTTGCGCTCGTTGATTTGACTTTCTGACTTCGAGGAAAATCTCCCTGTCTGTCGGCAATTGAGCAAACAAGGCTGATGCAATTCCCTGACCCTGATAGTCTCCTTTAACAGCGATTTGCAAGACTTCTGCCTCAAAGATATTTTCCTGCACAGCTAGAAATCCAATCACTTCTGCCCCATCATAAGCCAGAGCATACCAAGTCTGATCTTGAGCCAGGTCTGCTTGGATTTGTTCCAGCGTCCAAGGACTGACTGGGTAAACAGCTGCCATGACAGCGTAGATGGCTTGAGCTAGGTCAGGCTGCTGTTGGATTTGTTTGATTTCTATCATAGGCGTTTAATGTAAGACTCACCAGACTCGGTGTGATTCTTGAGCCAGTTTTCCTCAGCCTCAACCCGTTTGAGATAATTCGGCACAAAGTCGTGCAAGGAGTCTGCTTCCTTGTCCCAAGCCAAAAGAGCAAGATTGGCTGCATTAGGCAAGGTTTCTTTGAAATTAGTCCTTGGCAAGTGTTCTTGAATCTGCTCAACAAAAGGGCCAATTTCTCCGACAAAGGTTACCTGACTAGCACCCTTGATTAGCTCGATGACTCGCTCAAAAGGCAGGTGTGCTTCTGGCATGACAGATTTAGCATTTTCATAAAATCCTGCATAAACATTATTGCGACGCGCATCCATCAAAGGGACAAACAAGCCTTCTTGTTGGTAGGGCACCAGAGCCAAGAGGCTAGACATACCAACTAACTCAATGTTCAGAGTATGAGCCAGCGTCTTAGCAGTGGCTACCGCAATTCGCAAGCCCGTGTAGCTACCCGGTCCTTCAGCCACCACGATTCGATCCAAGTCCTTGGGTGTCCAATCTAAACTTGCCATCAAAAAATCGATGGCAGGCATGAGGGTAATACTGTGATTTTTCTTAATATTAATCGTCGTCTCGGCAAGAACCTGCTTGTCCTCTAAAATAGCGAGAGAAAGAGCCTTGCTGGACGTATCAAAAGCTAATACTTTCATAACACATTCCTATCTTTTTGTCTGCTTACTATTATACTACAAAAGCTGGCACATGGGAATTTTCTTTATTCCCAAACAAAAATGCCTACACTTAAACAAAAAATAATTCGCAAATAAAATTCAAAAAAATGCTCACTTTTCCTTTTCTTTTCCGAATATAAAAGTGAACAAGAAGATTGAAAGGATCTTCGTAAAAAGTTTGGTAAGTCATGCTAGATAAAAGACACATTTTTAGAAAGATAAGTTTTATTATCTTTATCTCTTACAGTTTGCTAAGCATTCTCAATGATTTAAACATTACTACTATCCCTTTACCAATTGATCTATCTGTTTGTATTGTTTTATTTTTATGCTTCAACTCTATTTTTGAGCAGAACAATGACTCCCATAAAAATAATAAGCCCTGAAAATTCCATTGTCATGTCATTTTAGAAAAATGCAAAGACCACCTCATCTTGATAGAAGGGGTGGAATTTTCGTGTCATGAATTTACTATCTTTTGCCCCAAACAAAAAAGCCCCAGCATGAGCAGGGCATCTAAGCATTTAATCCAAAGTAAAATACAAACCAAACGACATAGGTTACGAGGAGAAGAAAAAGCGAGTAGAGAGTCACAAAGGTCATTTTCCACAAGAACTTGGTTTTTCGTTGTTCCAGTTTTGCAAATAGAAGATTCCCTCCATAAACGCAAGCAACAAAAACAATAAAAGCTACCAAGCGAGCTCCGATAGCAAAAGCAAATAAGTTATACATAGGGCAACCTCCTTGACTTAAAATCTATATGGAATTATGACAAGCAATAAATTTCACTTCCGTTATCAATATAACACATTTTATTTATTTTTGCAAACGTTTACTAAAGAAACCGGACTGTGACTTTCTCGTTTCCGTCTTTTACTAATTTTTCATTTTGTGGTATAATTGAAATAATTGTAACGAATCAAGGTCAATCTAGACACAAAATGGAATGAAATCAAGCAAATCTCTGCTAAAAGTTTGGAATAAGCTGACCTGTAAATAGAAAGGAACTATATGATTTACAAAGTTTTTTATCAAGAAACAAAAGACCGTAGCCCACGTCGTGAAACTACACGCGCACTTTATCTAGACATCGATGCCAGCTCAGAACTTGAGGGTCGCATCGCTGCTCGCCAACTTGTCGAAGAAAATCGCCCAGAGTACAATATCGAGTATATCGAACTCTTGTCTGACAAATTGCTAGATTACGAAAAAGAAACTGGCGCCTTCGAAATTACGGAGTTCTGATATGGCCTACACTCTTAAACCTGAAGAAGTTGGCGTTTTTGCCATCGGTGGTCTGGGAGAAATCGGGAAAAACACATACGGAATTGAATACCAAGACGAGATTATCATCGTAGATGCTGGGATTAAATTCCCAGAAGATGATTTGCTGGGTATCGACTACGTCATTCCTGATTACTCCTACATCGTAGACAACATCGACCGCGTCAAAGCTGTTTTGATCACACACGGACACGAGGACCACATCGGTGGGATTCCATTCCTGCTCAAGCAAGCAAATGTCCCTATCTATGCCGGACCGCTTGCCTTGGCTTTGATTCGTGGGAAACTCGAAGAACACGGCCTCTTGCGCAACGCCAAACTTTACGAAATCAACCACAACACTGAATTGACCTTTAAGAATCTCAAGGCAACTTTCTTTAGAACGACTCACTCTATTCCAGAACCTTTGGGGATTGTCATTCATACTCCTCAAGGGAAAATTGTCTGTACGGGTGACTTCAAGTTTGACTTAACACCAGTTGGTGAACCAGCAGACTTGCACCGTATGGCAGCCCTTGGCGAAGAAGGCGTGCTCTGTCTCCTGTCTGACTCGACAAATGCGGAAGTACCAACCTTTACCAACTCTGAAAAAGTCGTTGGTCAGTCCATCATGAAGATTATCCAAGGTATTGAAGGACGTATCATCTTTGCATCCTTTGCCTCAAATATCTTCCGTCTCCAGCAAGCAACAGAAGCTGCTGTTAAGACTGGACGCAAGATTGCAGTCTTTGGTCGTTCGATGGAAAAGGCTATTGTCAACGGAATCGAGCTTGGCTACATCAAAGCTCCTAAGGGAACCTTTATCGAGCCAAATGAAATCAAAGACTATCCTGCAGGCGAGATTCTCATCCTCTGTACAGGTAGTCAGGGCGAGCCGATGGCTGCCCTCTCTCGTATCGCCAACGGAACCCACCGTCAGGTACAACTCCAACCCGGCGATACGGTTATCTTCTCTTCAAGTCCAATCCCTGGAAACACTACTAGCGTCAACAAGCTGATTAACATCATTTCAGAAGCTGGTGTCGAAGTTATCCACGGTAAAGTGAACAATATCCATACATCTGGACACGGTGGTCAGCAAGAGCAAAAACTCATGCTCCGCTTGATTAAGCCAAAATACTTCATGCCTGTCCACGGTGAATACCGCATGCAAAAGGTCCACGCTGGACTAGCAGTAGATACTGGTGTTGAGAAGGACAATATCTTTATCATGAGCAATGGTGATGTGCTTGCCCTTACTGCTGACTCAGCTCGTATCGCAGGTCATTTCAACGCCCAAGATATCTATGTCGATGGAAATCGTATCGGTGAAATCGGCGCAGCTGTCCTCAAAGATCGTCGTGATCTATCTGAAGACGGTGTCGTTCTGGCAGTCGCAACTGTTGACTTCAAATCGCAGATGATTCTGTCTGGCCCAGACATCCTCAGCCGAGGCTTTGTCTACATGAGAGAGTCTGGCGACTTGATTCGCCAAAGCCAGCGTATCCTCTTCAATGCAATTCGTATCGCACTGAAAAACAAGGATGCTAGCGTGCAATCTGTCAATGGTGCCATTGTCAACGCCATTCGCCCCTTCCTTTATGAAAATACAGAACGTGAACCGATTATCATCCCGATGATCCTCACACCAGATGAAGAATAAAGCAACAAAACAGCCCCGATTTTTCGGAGCTGTTTTTCTCTATGCTTTCTTTTGAGATTAAAACTCAATAAAAATCGAAATCAGACTAGAAGGCTAGGCGAAAGCATAACTTGAGTTAGCTCCCATAGTTCGGGGAACTATGGGAGGCTGGAGATGAATCAAAGCCAAGCTTTGAACTCATTCGTAAGAAGCCGACGACGTATCATTTTGATTTTTGAAGATTTTTAGAAATACTACGATTTTTACCTTCCAGATACACCATCAAAATAGAAATATCTGCTGGGTTTACTCCCGAAATACGGCTGGCTTGGCCGATGGTTTCTGGATTGATGAGTTTGAACTTCTGACGAGCTTCGGTTGCGATAGAATCAATGTCATCCCAATCAATATTGGCTGGAATGCGTTTTTCTTCCATGCGTTTCATCTTGGCAACCTGGTCCATGGCTTTGGAAATATAGCCTTCGTACTTGATTTCTGTTTCAATCAATTCGATAATCTTGTCATCCAAGTCCTCTGCAGCTGGTCCGATGAAGGCTACCACATCTTGGTAAGAAACTTCTGGACGGCGAAGGAATTCCTTGGCTGTCACTGCATCGGTCAACGGCTTGAAGCCCATCTCCTCAACCTTAGCATTGGTTTCCTTGACTGGCTTGAGTTTGATGCTGTCTAGGCGCTTCATCTCATTTTCAAATTGATTTTTCTTGATTTCAAAGCGAGCCCAGCGTTCATCATCCACAAGACCAATCTCACGTCCCATCTCAGTCAAACGCATATCAGCATTGTCATGGCGGAGAATGAGGCGATATTCAGCACGACTTGTCAAGAGACGATAGGGTTCAATGGTTCCCTTGGTCACCAAGTCATCAATCATGACCCCAATATAACCGTCACTACGCTTCAAAATCAACTCAGACTTGCCTTGGACTTTCAAAGCCGCATTGATCCCAGCGATAATCCCTTGGCCTGCTGCCTCTTCGTAACCTGATGTTCCATTTGTTTGACCAGCAGTGAAAAGTCCTGAGATTTTCTTGGTTTCCAGAGTCGCACGCAACTGGTGTGGCAAGACCATGTCGTATTCAATGGCATAACCAGTTCGCATCATCTCAGCATTTTCCAAACCTTTGATAGAATGCACCAGCTCACGCTGGACATCCTCAGGAAGGCTGGTTGAAAGACCTTGGACATAGACTTCCTCTGTATTGCGTCCTTCTGGCTCAAGGAATAGTTGGTGACGTTCCTTGTCCGCAAAGCGCACAATCTTGTCCTCAATCGATGGACAGTAACGAGGCCCCACTCCCTTGACCACACCTGTAAACATAGGCGCACGGTGGAGGTTATTTTGGATAATTTCATGACTGGTACCATTGGTATAGGTCAACCAGCATGGCACCTGATCCTTGACATAATCCTCATCACGTGACGTGTATGAGAAGTGATTAGGCGCTTCATCTCCTGGCTGAATCTCGGTCACATCGTAGTTGATTGAAGAAGCCTTGACACGTGGAGGCGTTCCTGTCTTGAAGCGACCGATTTCGAGTCCCAGTTCCTTGAGATTGTCAGCTAGGTTAATCGAAGCTAGGCTGTGGTTAGGACCTGACGAATACTTAAGATCTCCGATGATGATTTCCCCACGGAGAGCAGTCCCTGTCGTCACAATAACGGCCTTTGCAGCATACTCTTGATGGGTAGCTGTACGCACACCGACAACCTTGCCATCTTCCACCAAAATCTCATCAATCATGGTTTGACGAAGGGTC
>CAURHZ010000053.1:0-7336 GCA_963524345.1 uncultured Streptococcus sp. | reverse complement strand
GAGCAAAAGATGGAAAGAAATGATAGATTATGGTATAATAAAACGATATAAAAAAGGAGTATTTATGGACATTTCAGTAATTCGTCAGAAAATTGACGCAAATCGTGAAAAATTAGCTTCTTTCAGGGGGTCTCTTTGACCTCGAAGGTTTAGAGGAAGAGATTGCCATCTTGGAAAACAAGATGACAGAACCTGATTTTTGGAACGATAATATCGCGGCCCAAAAAACGTCGCAAGAATTAAATGAATTAAAAAATACCTACAACACCTTCCACAAAATGGAAGAGTTGCAGGATGAAGTTGAAATTTTATTAGACTTTTTAGCTGAAGACGAGTCAGTTCATGAGGAACTAGTCGAACAGTTATCAGAACTCGATAAGATGATGACCAGCTATGAGATGACCCTTCTCTTGTCAGAACCTTATGACCATAATAATGCCATTTTGGAAATCCATCCAGGATCTGGTGGTACAGAGGCTCAAGACTGGGGTGATATGTTACTTCGTATGTACACTCGCTATGGAAATGCTAAAGGCTTTAAAGTGGAAGTATTGGATTACCAAGCAGGAGATGAAGCTGGTATCAAGTCAGTAACCTTATCATTTGAAGGACCTAATGCCTATGGTCTTCTCAAGTCAGAAATGGGGGTACACCGTTTGGTGCGAATTTCACCATTTGACTCTGCTAAACGTCGCCATACCTCTTTCACATCTGTAGAAGTAATGCCAGAATTGGATGATACCATTGAAGTGGAAATTCGGGAAGATGATATCAAGATGGATACCTTCCGTTCAGGTGGTGCTGGTGGACAAAACGTCAATAAGGTTTCAACTGGAGTGCGTTTGACCCACATTCCTACGGGAACTGTCGTCCAGTCAACGGTCGACCGTACCCAATATGGAAATAGAGATCGTGCCATGAAAATGTTGCAGGCTAAGCTCTATCAAATGGAGCAAGAGAAGAAAGCTGCGGAAGTCGATTCCCTCAAGGGTGAGAAAAAAGAAATCACATGGGGAAGCCAAATCCGTTCTTATGTCTTCACACCTTATACTATGGTAAAAGATCATCGAACTAGCTTTGAAGTTGCTCAGGTAGATAAGGTTATGGATGGGGACCTAGATGGTTTTATCGATGCCTATCTCAAATGGCGAATTAGCTAAGAAAGAAAGGAACTCACATGTCAATTATTGAAATGAGAGATGTTGTCAAAAAGTATGATAACGGAACGACTGCCCTACGTGGTGTTTCGGTCAGCATTCAACCAGGAGAATTTGCCTATATCGTAGGTCCGTCAGGAGCTGGGAAATCAACCTTTATTCGTTCTTTGTATCGCGAAGTAAAAATCGAAAAAGGAAGCTTATCTGTTGCTGGTTTTAATCTAGTTAAAATTAAAAAGAAAGATGTCCCTCTTCTACGTCGTAGTGTTGGGGTTGTCTTCCAAGATTATAAACTGTTACCAAAGAAAACCGTTTATGAAAATATTGCTTATGCAATGGAAGTTATTGGTGAGAGCCGCCGTAATATCAAAAAACGTGTTATGGAAGTTTTAGACTTGGTTGGATTGAAGCATAAGGTTCGTTCTTTCCCAAATGAACTTTCAGGGGGAGAACAGCAACGTATTGCGATAGCACGTGCCATTGTAAACAATCCAAAAGTATTGATTGCGGACGAACCAACAGGAAACTTGGACCCAGATAATTCATGGGAAATTATGAACTTGCTGGAACGCATCAATCTCCAAGGTACAACTGTCTTGATGGCTACCCACAACAGTCAGATTGTAAATACCTTGCGCCACCGTGTCATTGCCATTGAAAATGGCCGTGTTGTTCGTGACGAAGCTAAAGGAGAATATGGATACGATGATTAGTAGATTTTTTCGTCATTTATTTGAATCATTAAAAAGTTTGAAACGAAATGGCTGGATGACAGTAGCTGCTGTCAGTTCAGTTATGATTACTTTGACCTTGGTTGCAATATTTGCATCTGTTATCTTTAATACGGCTAAACTAGCTACAGATATTGAAAATAATGTTCGGGTAATGGTGTACATTCGTAAGGACGTAGCTGATAATAGTAAGACGATTGAAAAAGAAGGTCAAACTGTTACAAATAACGACTACCATAAGGTATATGATGCTTTAAAAGGTATGTCAACCGTTAAAAGTGTTACGTTTTCAAGTAAAGAAGAACAATATGAAAAATTAACCGAGACAATGGGGGACAACTGGAAAATCTTTGAAGGTGATGCCAATCCTCTCTATGATGCTTATATCGTTGATACCAATACACCAAATGATGTAAAGACAGTAGCAGAGGAGGCTAAAAAAATCGAAGGTGTGTCAGAAGTTCAAGATGGTGGTGCCAATACAGAACGCTTGTTTAAGTTAGCCTCATTTATTCGTGTCTGGGGACTAGTTATCGCGGGATTATTGATTTTCATTGCAGTGTTCTTGATTTCTAATACTATACGTATCACCATTATTTCACGAAGCCGTGAAATTCAAATCATGCGTTTAGTAGGTGCTAAGAACGGCTATATCCGCGGGCCTTTCTTGCTTGAAGGTGCCTTCATTGGTTTGTTTGGAGCAACCCTTCCATCAGTTTTGGTATTTGTTGTTTATAAAATGGTTTACCAATCGGTTAATAAGTCATTGGTTGGTCAGAACCTTTCAATGATATCACCAGAAGTATTCAGTCCACTGATGATTACTCTATTATTTGTGATTGGAATTTTCATTGGTTCATTGGGATCAGGAATTTCTATGCGCCGATTCTTGAAGATCTAAAACAGAATAGAAGTATATTTGAGGAGATTTTATTATCTCCTTTTTTTCTACAAAAATTTTAGAAAAAAGTGTACTTTTTTTTATAAAAGCCTTTACAAAAAAAATTAAAGTGGTATAATGAATACATAGTTAAGTGCAAACGTTTTCGTAAAACGTTTGCCTAAATAAAAATAAAGGAGATTTGAATGATGAAAGATACATTCAAAAATGTCTTGTCTTTCGAGTTTTGGCAAAAATTCGGTAAGGCTTTGATGGTAGTTATCGCGGTTATGCCGGCTGCTGGTTTGATGATTTCAATCGGTAAGTCTATCGTGATGATTAACCCAACTTTTGCACCACTTGTGATCACAGGTGGAATTCTTGAGCAAATCGGTTGGGGGGTTATCGGTAACCTTCACATTTTGTTTGCCCTAGCCATTGGAGGAAGCTGGGCTAAAGAACGTGCTGGTGGTGCTTTCGCCGCTGGTCTTGCCTTCATCTTGATTAACCGTATCACTGGTACAATCTTTGGCGTATCAGGCGATATGTTGAAAAATCCAGATGCTATGGTAACTACACTCTTTGGTGGTTCAATCAAAGTTGCTGATTACTTTATCAGTGTTCTTGAAGCTCCAGCCTTGAACATGGGTGTATTCGTAGGGATTATCTCAGGTTTTGTAGGTGCAACTGCTTACAACAAATACTACAACTTCCGTAAACTTCCTGATGCACTTTCATTCTTCAACGGGAAACGTTTCGTACCATTTGTAGTTATTCTTCGTTCAGCAATCGCTGCAATTCTACTTGCTGCCTTCTGGCCAGTAGTTCAAACAGGTATCAATAGCTTTGGTATCTGGATTGCCAACTCACAAGAAACTGCACCAATCCTTGCACCATTCTTGTATGGTACTTTGGAACGTTTGCTCTTGCCATTTGGTCTTCACCACATGTTGACAATCCCAATGAACTACACAGCTCTTGGTGGTACTTATGAGATTTTGACAGGTGCAGCTAAAGGTACTCAAGTATTTGGTCAAGACCCACTATGGCTTGCATGGGTAACAGACCTTGTTAACCTTAAAGGTACAGATGCAAGTCACTACCAACAATTGTTAGATACTGTTCACCCAGCTCGTTTCAAAGTTGGACAAATGATCGGTTCATTCGGTATCTTGATGGGTGTGATTGTAGCTATCTACCGTAATGTCGATGCTGATAAGAAACATCAATATAAAGGTATGATGATTGCGACAGCTCTTGCAACATTCTTGACAGGGGTTACTGAACCAATCGAATACATGTTCATGTTTGTAGCAACACCTATGTATCTTGTTTACTCACTTGTTCAAGGTGCTGCCTTCGCTATGGCTGACGTTGTGAACCTACGTATGCACTCATTCGGTTCAATCGAGTTCTTAACTCGTACACCTATTGCGATTAGCGCTGGTATCGGTATGGATATTGTTAACTTTATTTGGGTAACTGTTCTCTTTGCCGTAATCATGTACTTTATCGCAAACTTCATGATTCAAAAATTCAACTACGCTACCCCAGGACGTAACGGAAACTACGAAACTGCTGAAGGTTCAGAAGAAGCTAGCAGCGAAGTGAAAGTTGCAGCAGGTTCTCAAGCTGTAAACATTATCAACCTTCTTGGTGGACGCGCAAACATCGTTGATGTTGATGCATGTATGACTCGTCTTCGTGTTACTGTTAAGGATGCAGATAGAGTTGGTGATGCAGAACAATGGAAAGCAGAAGGAGCTATGGGTCTTGTCATGAAAGGACAAGGAGTTCAAGCTATCTACGGTCCAAAAGCAGACGTATTGAAATCTGATATCCAAGATATCCTTGATTCAGGTGAAATCATTCCTGAAACTCTTCCAAGTCAAATGACAGAAGCGCAACAAAACACTGTTCACTTCAAAGGTCTTACTGAGGAAGTTTACTCAGTAGCAGACGGTCAAGTTGTTGCCTTGGAACAAGTGAAAGATCCGGTATTTGCTCAAAAAATGATGGGTGACGGATTTGCTGTAGAACCTGCAAATGGAAACATTGTATCTCCAGTTTCAGGTACTGTATCAAGTATCTTCCCTACAAAACATGCTCTTGGTCTTGTGACTGAAGCAGGCCTTGAAGTACTTGTTCACATTGGTTTGGACACAGTAAGTCTCGAAGGAAAACCATTTACAGTTCATGTTGCTGAAGGACAAAAAGTTGCAGCAGGTGATCTTCTTGTCACAGCTGACTTGGATGCTATCCGTGCAGCAGGTCGTGAAACTTCTACAGTGGTTGTCTTCACAAATGCTGAAGCTATTAAATCCGTTAAATTAGAAAAAACAGGTTCTCTTGCAGCTAAAACAGCAGTTGCTAAAGTAGAATTGTAATATACTTGAGGTTGGAAGCTGTTTTCCAACCTCTTGTTTTGGGAGAAAAGCATGAAATTTTTAACACTCAATACTCATAGCTGGATGGAAAAAGAAGCTGAGGAAAAATTCCAGCTCTTGCTTGAAGATATTCTTGATAAAGACTATGATTTGATTTGTTTCCAAGAAATCAATCAGGAGATCACATCTCCAGAGGTGGAGGTCAATGATCTTTATCAAGCTTTACCAGCAGCTGAGCCCATTCACCAAGATCACTATGTTAGACTCTTGGTTGAAAAGTTGTCTGAGCAAGGGAAAAATTACTACTGGACTTGGGCCTATAACCATATCGGTTATGATCGCTACCATGAAGGTGTGGCTATCTTGTCTAAAACACCGATTGAAGCTAGAGAAATTTTGGTTTCAGATGTGGATGATCCAACAGACTATCATACCCGCCGTGTTGCCTTGGCTGAAACTGTAGTTGATGGTAAGGAGCTTGCAGTTGCTAGTGTCCACCTTTCCTGGTGGGATAAAGGGTTCCAAGAAGAATGGGCACGATTTGAGGCTGTCTTGAAAGAATTGAACAAGCCACTTTTGCTGGCTGGAGATTTCAACAACCCAGCTGGTCAGGAAGGATACCAAGCTATTTTAGCTAGTCCATTAGGCTTACAAGACGCATTTGAAGTTGCTCAAGAGAAAAGCGGTAGCTATACCGTTCCACCAGAAATTGATGGCTGGAAAGGGAACACTGAACCCCTTCGAATCGATTATGTCTTTACTACCAAGGAGTTAGAGGTAGAAAATTTACATGTCGTATTTGATGGCAATAAGAGTCCACAGGTCAGTGACCACTATGGCTTGAAAGCTATTTTAAATTGGAAATAATAACTGAAAAGAGGTTGGGATTCTCAAATTCCAGCCTTTTTCTGACTAGAAAAGCTACTGCAAGTAAGCTCTATAAGTGAGACTACTGAAATGGAATAAAATGTGGTATAATTGATAGGATAGATAGAATCGAGGATATTATGTCATTTACGAAATTTCAATTTAAAAACTATATTAGAGAAGCCTTGCAGGAGTTGAAATTTACAACTCCAACAGAGGTACAAGATAAGTTAATTCCTATTGTTTTGGCAGGTCGTGACCTGGTCGGTGAATCAAAAACAGGTTCAGGTAAGACTCACACTTTCCTATTACCGATTTTCCAGCAATTAGATGAAGCTAGCGATAGTGTGCAAGCAGTCATTACTGCACCGAGCCGAGAATTAGCTACTCAAATTTACCAAGCAGCCCGTCAGATTGCAACTCACTCAGAAGTGGAAGTTCGTGTGGTTAATTATGTGGGGGGGACGGATAAGGCTCGCCAAATTGAGAAATTGGCAAGCAACCAGCCTCATATTGTTATCGGAACGCCTGGCCGTATTTATGACTTAGTTAAGTCTGGTGACCTAGCTATTCACAAGGCTAAGACCTTTGTGGTTGATGAGGCAGATATGACCTTGGATATGGGATTCTTGGAAACTGTTGATAAGATTGCTGGAAGCCTTCCAAAAGACCTGCAATTCATGGTCTTCTCAGCGACTATTCCACAAAAGTTGCAACCATTCTTGAAAAAATACTTATCAAATCCTGTTATGGAGAAAATCAAGACCAAAACGGTCATTTCTGATACCATTGATAATTGGTTGATTTCAACCAAGGGCCGAGATAAGAATGCTCAAATTTACCAGTTGACTCAGTTGATGCAACCGTATTTGGCAATGATTTTTGTTAATACTAAAACGCGTGCTGATGAATTACATGCATACTTGACTGCTCAAGGTTTGAAGGTGGCAAAGATTCATGGGGATATTGCCCCTCGTGAGCGTAAACGTATCATGAACCAGGTTAAAAATTTGGATTTTGAGTATATTGTCGCAACAGATTTGGCAGCGCGTGGAATTGATATTGAAGGTGTCAGTCATGTCATCAATGATGCCATTCCGCAAGATTTATCCTTCTTTGTGCACCGTGTTGGTCGAACTGGACGAAACGGCCTACCAGGTACAGCTATTACTCTTTACCAGCCAAGCGATGACTCGGATATCCGTGAGTTGGAGAAATTAGGAATCAAGTTTACTCCGAAGATGCTAAAAGATGGAGAATTCCAAGATACCTATGACCGTGATCGTCGTGCCAACCGTGAGAAAAAACAAGATA
>CAURHZ010000052.1:0-7353 GCA_963524345.1 uncultured Streptococcus sp. | reverse complement strand
GCTCAACTGTCTTACTAATTCAATTCTGGGGAGCATATCTCCAAGTCTGCCACCTTGCTCTTGAATTTCCTTTATGTTTAATGCCATATTGTTTTCCTGTACCTTTTTTTCCTGTTTCCTATACGTAATTAGCACCACTCCAAACGCTGGGCGATTGCCCCAAGTTGGCGAACGCTTGTAGCGGTGTTTCGTGAGTAATTACCCATCTTTCAGCTAAACAAGGCCTTAGAATCACCCTGTCAGCGCTTGATTTCAAAACCTTTTCTAATTGCTTGCCTGCTCTTCGGTTTTTCGTTTGCATTTGATAAAATAGCTGTTTTCTGCTATAATCAAAGCATAGAAAAAATTTCTATACTCTGAATTGTGTCGCTTGCTCGCCTTGACCAAAATTTGAGCAAGTGATTTTTTTATTTTCTTTTTGCATAATTACTACCTGACTGTGGTTTATAAAGCAAGTCTTTGCTTTCGATAAGATCTAGAATCCAACTGAATCCCTGCTCCACCGTTTCAAGAAATGCGCCCAGGTCTTCACTGTCCAAGTTCTCGTAGTTCATACAAAGATATTCGGCTAGTTGTCTGTCTTTCTCAACTAGCTTTTTAAAATCCTTGGGATACTTAGGAATTTCTAACCCCTTGGCATTTGTAACTGTCTTAAATTCATTTTCCATTTTCTATACTCCTATACTTTAAAAATTAATTCCTTAATTTCTGAATACCCCCTATTCAAGTTAATCATAGCTATTGCCATATCTTCTAAATGTTGGTAGTTTGTCAGTTCTACACTTGTCAAGCAATCAATACCATTCTTACTTTCTCGCTCCTTCATAAGTTGCGCTTTATTCTTCCCTGTCACTCCCTTTAGTAGTAGGTTTGTAAGGGTACTATAGGCATGCTTAGGTGCTTTCTCCCATGCTTGGATAGCTTCAGTTAAGGTTTTACGCTTTGGTTTTTCCAGTTCTCTTTGAAGATAACGCTTAGAAAGTTCATCACGCATTTCAAAGAAGGCTTTGACAAGGTTCTTCTTAAACTCTTTTACGGGTTCTGTATTTCGTAAGTAAGTAATCAGCAATGTTGCTTGTTGCTCGTTCAAAATATAATCCCGTACATTTTGCCCACTCTCTGAAGGTGAAATTTTAAATTGCACCTTTCCGAAGCTTTCAAAGTCCTCTCGGTGCTTATTCAGCAAAATCTTCAAATGTCTGTGCTTAATTTCAGCGCATTCTGCAACGATACTGCTCAGTGTATACGGCTCTTTCTTGCCGTCCATATAAACCAATTCCATTGGTTCGCTCCTTTCTTCTTGTTGCTCATGCTTGCCACCTAAAACAGTACCAAAGTAAATCATTGAGGTAGGGAAAATTTAGGAGAGAATAAACCCCTACAAACCCTTGATACTGCTATAGGTAGCAAGCAAATTACACTAGCGAATATTTAGCTAGATTCGTTTATCAATCCCCAGTGGTAAAGCACCACATGAGAAATCTGTATATGTAGAGTAGTATTGCGATTAGATCACCCCTTTTGTTCTTCTATGGGAACGTTTTTATCAAAAAAAATTCCTAATTCATTAACACCATAACCTAAAATATTGCCAAATTCAGCAAGTTCATCAGCTCCAAATGGTACTATCCCATTTTCTCTTTTTGCATATGGCGTACGGGATCTCCATCCCATTTTCTCAGCCACCACGTCCTGAGTGTACCCTTTGGCAATACGTTCAGCTTTTATACGTCTCAAATTTAGTTCCATTATTATCTTCCTTTCTATTAAAATTCAAAATACGTTCCCGAAAGAGAACAAAGTTATTGTAACTCTTTTGTTCCCGTTTGTCAACACAAAGATGCATTTTTTTAACAAAAAATATTTTTTAATGTTCTTCTTGTCCTTTTCTGGGAACGATGATATAATTAAAAAATATAGAAGGGGGGATACAAATGCGTTCTAATGATGAAATTATAGATATTATTATCTCCGAAAAAGAAAAAAAAGGATTCTCTCTTAGTGAATTAGCCCGTAGAACTGATATAGCAAAATCTGCTATGTCTAGATACTTAAATAAAACCAGAATGTTTCCGCTAAATAGGGCTCAAGATTTTGCTAATGCTTTAGATATATCGGTTGACTATCTTTTAGGATATAACGAAGAACAAATGAATGAGCAATTAAATAATTTGATTACAGACCTTGAAGAAAAATTAACACAATACCGCGAGCAATACGATGTAATGAAAGAAATACTATCTGAAAGGTTACAATACTTAGATCAAGTTCTTCATGAAGATGAAATCCATAGAGGAAAAGCTATAACTACTTTACACACTATCAAAGCACTTGTAGATAGCAGTGAAGAAATGTTTGAGCTTATTTTATCTATTAAGGAAAATCACTTTAAATCTGAAAAACTAAGATTGATAATCGAAACTATCAATCAAACGAACGAACTTATAGAAAAAAACAAAAACAATGAATCCCCTCAAAAACTAGACCCCTCAGATAAACAATAGTAACTCTATTCCAAAGGTTCATTGTGCAAAAGATAGGGTATCAAAATCTTTTATCAGAAAACATCAGAATATAGGAATCCACTTATGAAAAAATTACTAAGTACATCAGCTATTTTACTTTCTGCTACCGTTCTAGTAGCTTGCTCTAACAATCAATCAGCTACCAAAGATAGCTCGGAGCAACCAAAAACGGAGCAAAAAAACACTACTTCAACAAACGTTAAAACCAAAGTAGATAACAGTAAATACGACAATCTAATTTCTGAAATCAAATCAAAATTAGATCCTGAATCAACTGGAGCAATAAGCGTTAAAATTCAAAATAACGTAATCGATTCAGATTCATCCGAACCACATGATACAATCATGATTTTGCTAACTGGAACGGCTAAAGATAACGCAAAAGAGACTATGGCCGCAATCAATTCAAATTCTGCTACAACTAATCAGCAAAATGCAATTACCGTATTTCGGATGTCTATATCTGAGTTTGCTAAAAAACTACCAGACGACAATACTACTCTTTCCCTTGGATATGAAAAATCCGCTGATCAATACGACTTAATCGCAAAATCTTCAAAACAAAAAGATTTTATCCCTGTTGGCTAAATCATCGTCAATTAAAAACTCCCCCATATTCGCCAATAGAACCCCTATTTCTAAGGTCTATTGTGCAAAAATTGGAAAAATTAAAAAACACACACCACATAAAAGTCCATATAAAACCCATATTCGCCTTGTTTCCTACTCTGGTATAATTTATCGTCTGACTTCTTCAAAGAATCACTGGACTATGAAATAACACAGAAGGGACAGTTTTAGTACTGGACTACTTTTTACAAAAAATAAATTAGAACACCTACTAACGAACTCATGATACAAACTAAGTATCTGAAATTTGTTGGTAGGCCTTAAGAGGATATTATGTCAAAGAAATTATCTAAAAAAGAAGCGTTGAACTTTAAAAATGAAATGCTAGCCCAATTTGATGACTATCTAACCGGATTGATTGAAGGAGAACAAAAAGCTAAAGCGGAAAAAATTTCTTATTGGATTTTAGATTGGATGACATATTTGGAGAGAGAAGAAAACTTTTCTCCTAACAAAATGCTAAAATACAAGCGCGGAAGTATTGTAAAAGTTCACTTAGGATTTAACGTCGGCAGTGAAGAGGGAGGATTACATTACGCCATTGTAATAGACGCAAACAATGACCTTAAAAATCCTGTTTTTACCGTTATCCCTCTCACGTCAGTTAAGCCGCATACTGATATAAAAAAACTTGGCAAAAACCAACTTTTTATAGGTGGTGAGATTTATGAGAAACTAACTCAAAAGCTCAATAAACTCCTTGAAAAATTAAGCAGTGTTCAATTGCCAGAAGCTACAGAAGCCGAATTAGGTGAATTTCAAGAAGAACTCGCTTACGCAAAACGAATTAAGGCGGAGATTGATAGAATGAAAACTGGAAGCATTGCTCTGATTGGTCAAATTACTACCATTAGCAAGTTACGCGTTTTTGATCCAAGAAATAAATTCGGAGTTCTTAAAGGAATTCGTGTTTCGGATGATATTCTTGATAAGATTGACGAGCATCTTCAAAATAATTTTTTCAAAAAAACAAAATAATATTTGACATTTTAAAAAAACAGGCTTATAATAATAGTACATAGCTCCTTGCGAGCATTAAGAAGACGTTATCCCCTTGCGGATACGAGAGCCTGTTCAAAGAACGGGCTCTTTTTGTAAATAAAAATAATGTTCCAAAACGCAATATAAGCCTGTTTAAGAGTCTTGTTTCCTATTCTGGTACAATTTACCGTCTGACTGTTTAAAATCGAAAATAGGGGCATTTTCGTAGCTCCTCGCATGGTATAAACTCCAAAACCTTTTCTAATTGCTTGCCTGCTGATGGAAAAGGAGTTAAACCCATGAAAATTACACAACACACGAAAAAAGACGGATCAGCAGTCTACCGCTCCAGTATCTATCTTGGCATTGATTCTGTAACTGGTAAGAAGATCAAGACTACCATATCAGCACGAACAAAGAAAGAACTCAGAAACAAGGTCACCCAGGCTAAGGTAGAATTTGAGAAAAACGGTTCTACACGGAAACAACGCTCACATATAACAACCTATAACGAACTTGCGGACTTGTTTTGGAAAACCTACCAGCATACCGTAAAGACTAACACGCAGATAAAGATAAAAGGCTGCTTAAATAATTACCTCTTGCCCTCATTTGGTACTTACAAACTAGATAAACTTACACCTGTCATTATCCAAACTCAGGTAAATAAATGGGCGGATGAGTACAATCAGGACGGAACGGGGTATAAAGAATACAATCATCTTCACGCCTTAAATAAACGTATTCTACAGTATGGAGTTTCTATCCAGGCATTAAACAATAACCCTGCTCGTGACGTTGTCATTCCTAGAAAGATAACAAGAGATAAACAAGAAATTAAATACTTTCAAGATCAGGAACTTAAAAACTTCCTCTCCTATCTCGATAACCTGGAGAATACCTTTATCAATTTCTATGATACTGTGCTTTATAAAACGCTCCTAGCTACTGGGCTGCGCATCCGTGAATGTCTTGCCCTGGAATGGTCTGATATTGACCTGCAGAACGGAACGATCGATATTAACAAAACACTCAACATTTTAAACCAGGTAAACAGTCCTAAGACAAAATCAAGCTATAGAGTTCTAGATATCGGTCATAAAACAGTACTCATGCTTCGTCTCTACCGAGCAAGACAAGCAGAAAACGGTAGAAACATTGGCTTAACCTATGAGAAAGTATTCTCTGATAGCTTTGACAACTATGTCAATACTCGAAAGGTTGATTATCGCCTACATAAGCACTTAAAAAACGCTAACTGTACTGATTTAGGCTTTCATGCTTTCCGCCACACTCACGCTAGTATCTTGCTTAATGCTGGCCTGCCATACAAGGAAATACAGACACGGCTTGGCCATGCAAAAATATCTGTAACTATGGATACTTACAGCCATTTATCAAAAGAGAACCAAAAAAGAGCAGTCTCATTCTTTGAAACTGCCCTCGAAAAAATAAAAAGTTCTTAAAAAAGTCCACAAAATAAAAAAAGCGATACATAAAACCCTTATGTATCAACGATTATAGAATGATTTCGGTATAATTGACTATTATACCGAAATTTTCTCATTTTTAAAAGAAAAAGGGCGCTGGTAAAGGATAATCTTCACCAACTCCCTATTTTTCTAATTATCTAAGCCTAATTCTGCCAAGATTTGACGTTTGTAGGCAATCTTTTGGACTTCCTTGTCCTCGTCCTCAGACCAAGCTAGTTTAATTTCTGAAACAATCTGTCCAGGCCGATTTTTCAAGATATAGATGCGGTCGCTGAGATTGAGGGCCTCCTCGATACTATGCGTGATAATCAAGGTTGTTAGCTGCAACTGCTTGTGAATCTCCAGGTACCAAGCGTGGAGTTCCATCTTAGTCATCTCATCCAAGGCACTGAAGGCCTCATCCAAGAGAAAGAGCTTGTGACCGAAAAGGTAGGTCCTGAGCAAGGCTACACGCTGGCGCATTCCTCCACTGAGTTCATGAGGGTATTTATCTCTTACAGCTGTCAGCTGGAAGGTCGCAAGGATTTCATCCGCGCGAGCAATGGCTTCCGCCTTATCCACTTTTTGAATCAAGAGGGGCAGAATAATATTGCCCAGCACCGTCTTGTGCTCCAAGAGCAGGTCCTTTTGCAACATATAACTCACGTGCCCCTTAGGATTTTCCTCTCCATCAAGGACAATTCGCCCTGACTGGACTTCTAAAATCCCAGCGATTAGATTAAAGAGGGTGGTCTTTCCAACACCACTTGGGCCTAAGATAGAAACCACTTCACCTGAAGTCACCTGCAGGTTGATGTCTTCTAAAATCCTCTCCTCACCATAGGCATAACTGACGTGTTCTAGTCTAATTTCTGTCATTATTTCACAAATTCGTTAGTGAAGCCCTTGTCTGTCAAGTCTTCTTTAAGGATACCATTTTCTTTATCCCATTTGTAGAAGGCATTCCAGCGAGCTGCATCAAATTGACCCCATTTTTCCTTGTCGCTTGCGTATTCTTTTGACAAGTATTTTTGAGATTCGATAACAAAGTCACGTTTTTCCTGAAGTTCAGGTGCATTCTTGATGAGGATATCCGCTGCTTCCTCTGGATGTTCCATGGCATATTGGTAGCCTTTTTTAATAGCTTGGATGACTTTACGAGCTTCTTCTTTGTTGTCTTTCAGATAGTCGTTGTTTGCGATGATAACTGGTGAGTAGTAATCAAACTCCTTGACATAGTCTTTCAAGTACATGAAGTTAGCGTCTACGCCTTGAGATTTAGCAAGGATACCATCCCAACCGTAGTAAATCCAAGCAGTGTCAAAGACGCCATTGGCAATCGGTGTGATTGAGTTTGAATCGTTGTTTGGTACTTTTTCGACCTTCTCAAAGTCTCCACCTTGAGATTCTACCAAGGTTTTCAACATAGCAAGTTCAGTTGGGTCATTCCAAGTACCGTATTTCTTACCAACCAAGTCCTTTGGACTGCTTACATTGTCAGATTTACGAGAGATGATTCCTGATGTATTATGCTCTACGATAGCTGCAACGGCAGTAATTCCTGCACCTTTTTCTAACTTCTTAGCCATGTAATCTTGGAAATACACTGCAAATGGTGCCTTACCATTGATAACCAAGTCAGAAGAACTTTCTTCTGGTGGCAATTTCAAATCAACATCCACTCCAGCTTCTTTGAAATAACCTTTTTCCTTGGCAACATAAAGCCCTGTGTGGTTAGTATTTGG
>CAURHZ010000051.1:0-7359 GCA_963524345.1 uncultured Streptococcus sp. | reverse complement strand
CTTGGTCTTTTTGAGCTAGTTTAGACTGTTGTTCATTCATGGCCTTTTGCTCAGCCAAGGCCAGTTCCTGCTTCATCCGATCGTGCAATTCCTTATCAAACTCTGCTGTTCTCACTTGGGATAAAAGTTCAGCATACTGACTTTCATTTACTGTAAAGACTTCCCCACAGTTGGGGCATTTGATTTCGTTCATAACATTCCTCTTTCTAGACTTCTTTAACCATTATATCATGCCTAAGGGAAAATCAAAAACAGTGAGTCGAAACCCACTGTTTATCTTCTTTTTCTTTAAATTTTTTCCAAGGCCAAGCGCAAGTCTTCAATCAAATCTTCTACATTTTCAAGACCGATTGACAAACGAATTTGGTTTGGTGTGACACCTGCTGCTTCTAGGTCTTTTTCTGACAATTGACCGTGAGTGGTTGTTGCTGGATGAACAACAAGAGACTTGGCATCTGCCACGTTTGCAAGGTCAGAGAAGATTTCTAAATGATCAATTACCTTGCGTGCTTCTTCCTCTCCACCTTTGACATGAAAGGTAAAGATTGAACCGACACCTTTTGGCAAGTATTTCTCAGCCAAGGCATGATAAGGACTATCTGCCAATTTTGGATAGTTTACCTTTTCTACCTTAGGATGGTTTACAAGAAAATCAACAATTTTCTCAGCATTTTGCACATGGCGTTCCACTCGAAGTGACAGGGTTTCAAGTCCTTGGAGTAACAAGAAGGCATTAAATGGCGACAAGGCTGCACCTGTATCACGAAGCAATTGAACACGGACAGCGATAATAAAGGCTGCTGCCCCCACATCACGAGTATAGCTCAAATTGTGGTAGCTTGGGTCTTCCTCAACAAATTGAGGGAATTTCCCTGAAGCTGCCCAGTCAAAACGACCGTTATCGACAATAACGCCACCAATAGTCGTACCATGCCCACCGATAAACTTAGTCGCAGAGTGAATGGCAATATCTACACCGTGAGAAAAGACATTAATCAAATAAGGTGTAGCAAAGGTATTGTCAGAAACAAGTGGAATCTGATGCTTATGAGCAATCTCAGCCAGTTTTTCCAAGTCAGGAATGTTAATCAAGGGATTGCCCAATGTTTCAATCAGAACAAGTTTGGTATTGTCTTTGATCGCTGCTTCCACTTCCTCCAAATTATCCACATCCACAAAGGTTGTTGTGATACCATATCGAGGAAGGGTTTCTTTCAAAAGATTGAAGGTTCCACCATAAATAGTTGATGCCGCTACTACATGGTCACCAGCATGGGCAAGCGCCAAAATCGTATAAGTAACCGCGGCCATACCTGATGCTGTTGCAAGAGCTCCAACACCACCTTCAAGAGCAGCGATTCTTTCTTCAAAGGCAGCTGTTGTAGGGTTGGTGATACGAGTATAAATGTTCCCTGGTTTTCTCAAGGCAAACAAATCGGCACCTTCCTGCGTGTCATCAAAAACAAAGGATGTTGTCTGATAAATCGGCACTGCACGAGACTTGGTAGCTGGATCCACAACTTGACCAGCATGTAGTTGCAAGGTTTCAAATTTAAAATCACGAGTCATAAAACGACCTCCAAATAGTTTGATTAAGGATATTGTAGCACCTTAAGGTATAGTTTACAAATATCAGTTTTCTATATTTTGATATAAGAAATAGCTATTACCTTATTTTAAAAATGAAAAAAGCACGACTCAATCGTGCTCATTTTCTTAATCTACATAAGTATCTTCATTTTTATTGAGGAAGGCATATGGAAGACCCATCAAGAGACCACCACCAATGAAGTTTCCAATGAAGGTTACACCCCAGTGACGAAGCATATTTCCAACACCGAAGTTAGCAATTGAATCAGCAGCAACACTGAATTTTACAATCGCAAAAGAAGCAAAGTTCGCCGCAATGTGCTCGTTTGTTAAGAATACAAACATGTAAATCGCTGACAACACAAGCCAAAGTTTGGCACCACCATCTTTGACCAAAACAAATGAAAGAATCGCAATATTTACGAAAATATTTGCCAAAATCGCCTCAAGCAAGATTAATTCATTTGAGCGGCCTAACTTCATCTCAACAACCCCTGATATGAAACTATCGTGAGTCAGATTTGCATAGGCTGCCGAATGAGCAAATCCCCAACCTGCTATCAAGGCTCCGATAAGGTTGAACAAGGTACAGTAAAGTAAAATCTCAGCTGTCTTTCTCCAAGAGATTTTTTTCAAGAAACTACCCGCAGTCAAGAACATCATGTTTGATGTTACCAACTCGGCATTCAAGAAAACAATGTAGGCCAATCCCCAAGCAAAGACAAATGGGAAGAGGAAGCGTCCACTACCTGGTGCAATTTTATTAATCAAATCAGCCCCAACTGCACCAGCAGCTGTACTGAAAGTTAAGAATGCACCTGCAAACATAGAACGAATCGCATACTTAAATTTGCTTTGACTATAAAGACTTTCCTTCTTCTTGCAAGCAAATTCAATCTTTGAGATAAATTCTGAAGAAACCATAATAAACTCCTAAAACTTTTATTTGTGATAATTATAACATAAAATCGATATAATGAAAAGCCTTTCCTAATTGTATTTTTAATAAATTTATAAATCCAGCAATCGTTTACATTGTTTTAATAACAAGCTTTTAGAATTTTTAATTATTAGAATATAAAGATTGCATGGAATAACTTTTATTCTATTTAATATATTTTGTTGTTACAATTTACAAAACGATTTTCTCTGCAAGCCTATTTTGTAAAAGAAAAAGAGAGAATCGTTCTGATTCTCCCTGATACACTAACTCTTCTTAATCAACATATGTATCTTCATTCTTATTTAGAAAGGCATACGGTAAACCAATCAAAAGACCTCCACCTATAAAGTTAGCAATAAAAGTTACACCCCAATGTCGAAGGATATTTGGAAGATCAAAGTGAGGTACTTGCTCAGCAATCATGCTGAATTTCATAATACTAAAGGAAGCAAAATTGGCAGCGATGTGCTCATTGGACAAGAAGACAAACATGGAAATAGCTGATAAAATAATCCATAGTTTGGCAGCACCATCTTTGACTAGTATAGATGAAAGAATGGCAATATTTACAAATACATTGGCAAGAATTCCCTCAAGCAGGACTAAATCACTTGGACGCGCCAATTTCTTGGCTACAAGCTTAGGAAGGAAGCTATCATTGGTCAAATGGGAAAAGGCTGACGAGTTGGCAAAGGCCCATCCAGCCACCAAGGCACCAATGAGATTAAACAAAGTACAATAGAGTAAAATAATCATTGCCTTTTTCCAATCAATCTTTTTCAAAAATGCACCTGCTGTTAAATACATCATATTGGAAGTTACCAATTCTGCATTTAGGAAGACAATATAAACCAGCCCCCAAGCAAAAACAAATGGGAAAAGGAAATACCCACTACTTGGAATAATACTATTAAGTAAATCTGCACCAATAGCACCAGCAGCTGTACTGAAGGTTAAAAAAGCACCTGCAAACATAGAACGAATTGCATACTTGAATTTACTTTGCTTGAAAAGACTTTCTTTCTTGTGGCAATAATAATCAATCTTCGAAATAAACTCTGACGAACTCATAAACGTCTCCTATTTTTTTATATTTAGTATTATAACAAAAAATATTAAAATAGGTAATTGTTTTTGAAAAATGCTAGTATTTGTATTGATTTATCATTACTTAACATGCTTATAAAGCAATATAAAAAGAACCAGTAAAATAAAATGTTTACTGATTCTTTAACTATTAATAGCGTTGTTTATATGGTTGATTGAAAGCTGTTAGAATTTCTTCAGGGGTTTGTGAATAATCTTTTTCTTCTTTTAAGTCACCTTTAACGATAATCCGTTCTGTCGCATCATAGTCAACACAGGTTACAAGTGTGATTTCATCAACACCATTACGGTCATCAATCTCGTCAACTCGATCTGGAGTCACATGCTTCACTTCACGGATTTCGTAGGTATAAACTTTATCCTTATCAGTTAGATAAATTTTCATCCCATTTTTAGCGTGTGCCAGTGGGGAAAAAAGCATTTGACTGGCATTTTCCGCAGTGAAAATGTGATGGCTAGCAAGTGAATAGTTTCCTTTCCCCATCACTTGATCACGCTTCATTGTACCTGCACCATAGAAGAGATTAACATTATCCAGTCCCTTAAAAATAGGCAAGTTAATTTCTACCTCAGGGACAGCAATTCCACCGATAACTGGCAATTTTTGCGAATCCCATTGTGAGGACAAGACAGCTTCTGACGAGATGGCTTTTACGGAATCAAAGTCAAAATTCCCTTCTGTATCTTGATTTTCTTCCAATTTTTCTTTTGATACTTGGCTGACTTGGTATTTATTGGTATTCCAAACCATGAACATATCACGAATTTTTGAATTGAAAATCAAAGCTACTGACAAGAGGATTAAAAAACCTGCCAAGATATTGATTAGTAAATTTTTACGGTCTGTTTTCTTTTTGTTCTTTTTATGAGACATTATGCTTCACCTTCTGTTTCGTTTTCTGTCCCAACTTCTTCTTTTTCTGCTGCTTCAACCGTAGTAAAGGTTACAATTTTAGCATCTTGATCCAAGCGCATCACTTTAACTCCCATAGTTGAGCGACCTGTTTGTGAAATATTGGCAACGTTGGTTCGAATCATGACACCTGTATCAGTGATAATCATCAAATCTTCATCACCTTTAACTGTCATAAGACCAGCAAGGGAACCATTCTTTTCCGTAATTTTAGCAGTTTGCATCCCTTTACCACCACGACCTTTAGTTGGATATTCAGTCGCAACTGTGCGCTTACCATATCCTTTGTCTGTGATGATAAGAACCTCGTCCTGGTCTGTAATCACACTAGCACCAACAACTGTGTCCCCCTCACGGAGATTAACACCTTTCACACCCGTAGCGATACGGCTCATTCCACGAACGGCTGATTGATTAAAGCGAACTGCATAACCAAACTTGGTACCAATGATAATATCCGTATCTTCTTCTGTCAGTAAGACATTAATCAATTCATCTTCATCCTTGAGGTTCAAAGCCTTGAGACCATTCTGGCGAATGTTAGCAAATTCCTTAACGCTGGTTCTCTTCACAATACCATGACGGGTTGTGAAGAAGAGGTAAGCATCATCACTGCGTTCAGACTCAACATTGATGATGGTTTGAATACTTTCGCCTTCATCCAATTTCAAAAGATTGACAATCGGCAAGCCCTTAGCTGTACGGCCGTACTCAGGAATTTCATAGCCTTTCAGGCGATAAACACGGCCTTTATTTGTAAAGAAGAGTAGGTGATCATGGGTGCTAGTCGACACTAACTCACGAACAAAATCGTCATCCTTAACACCTGTTCCTTGAACACCGCGGCCACCACGTTTTTGAGCGGTGAACTCAGCTTGGTCGAGACGTTTGATGTATCCCTTGTTAGAAAGTGTAATCAAGACATCCGTTTCTTCAATCAAGTCCTCATCTTCGAGGCTTAAGACTTCACCAACCATCAATTCCGTACGACGTTGGTCACCAAATTTACGCTTGACTTCGTCTAATTCATCTTTAATGATTTGAGAAACACGTTCTGGCTTAGCTAGAATATCTGCTAAATCTGCAATCAGAGCCAAGAGGTCATCATACTCAGACTGAATCTTATCGCGTTCCAAACCTGTCAAACGACGAAGACGCATATCAAGAATGGCTTGACTTTGACGTTCAGATAACTTGAATTTGCTCATCAACTCAGCTTGTGCTTCAGCATCCGTTTCACTAGCACGGATGATACGAATCACTTCGTCGATATGGTCTAGCGCAATCAAGAGACCTTCTAAAATATGAGCACGCGCTTCCGCTTTTTCCTTGTCAAAACGTGTCCGACGAACAACCACTTCTTTTTGGTGCTCAATATAAGCATCCAAAATCTGACGAAGAGACAAAATCTTGGGTACACCATTTTGGATAGCAAGCATATTGAAACCAAAGTTGGTTTGCATCTGGGTCATCTTGAAAAGATTGTTGAGGATAACATTTGCTGAGGCATCGCGCTTAACTTCGATAACAAATCGAACACCTTCACGGTTTGATTCATCACGAACTGCTGTGATGCCCTCAATACGTTTTTCCTGAACCAAACGAACAATATGCTCATGCACCTTTGTTTTATTGACCATATAAGGAAATTCCGTTACAACGATGCGCTCACGGCCAGTCTTAGTTTCTTCAATTTCAGTACGAGAACGAAGGACAATCGATCCTTTACCTGTTTCATAAGCCTTATGAATACCTGATTTCCCCATAACAAGAGCACCAGTTGGAAAATCTGGTCCAGGTAAGACTTCCATCAAGTCCTTAGTGGTCACTTCAGGATTGTCCATGACCAACTTCACTGCATCAATGGTTTCACCCAAGTTATGAGGTGGAATATTGGTTGCCATCCCAACCGCAATACCAGTTGCTCCATTAACCAAAAGGTTTGGAAAGCGCGCTGGCAATACCAAGGGTTCACGTTCGTTCGCGTCATAGTTATCAACGAAATCAACTGTATTTTTATTGATATCACGAAGCATTTCCAGAGCAATCTTACTCATGCGTGCCTCTGTATAACGCTGGGCAGCAGCACCATCACCATCCATGGAACCAAAGTTCCCATGACCATCTACAAGCATGTAACGGTAACTCCACCATTGAGCCATACGAACCATGGCTTCATAGATAGAGGAATCCCCGTGTGGGTGATATTTACCCATGACATCCCCTGTAATACGAGCAGATTTTTTATGGGGTTTGTCTGGAGTAACACCCAGTTCATTCATTCCATAGAGAATCCGACGGTGAACAGGTTTCAAGCCATCTCGAACATCAGGAAGGGCCCGCGCTACGATAACACTCATGGCGTAGTCGATAAAGCTGGTCTTCATCTCCTTTGTCAGATTGACATTCACTAAATTTCTATCCTGCATTAATAAATGCCTCATTTCACTATTAGTAATTAACTATATTATACCATAATGTCACCTATATTTCAGGTATCTAAAATCGCTAAAACGTTTACATCAAGAACTGCAAAGCATATCCGTGACAAAGCTTTTTAAAAGTGATAAAATTAAAATAACTAGGGAAATCCCTGAATAAAATTAAGGAGATGTTTAGAATAATGACTTCAACTAAACAACACAAAAAAGTTATCCTTGTCGGTGATGGTGCTGTAGGTTCATCTTACGCATTTGCTCTTGTTACTCAAGGAATCGCACAAGAACTTGGTATTATTGAAATTCCTCAATTGTTTGAAAAAGCAGTTGGTGACGCTGAAGACCTTAGCCACGCCCTTGCATTTACT